>CAZLLY010000051.1:7569-7844 GCA_964560755.1 uncultured Candidatus Saccharibacteria bacterium
CTCTACGTATTGATATTCTTATGCTAATAATAGCATAAGAAGTATGGAAAATAATACTGTAAAATGCCCATCTGTAGTTTCCATATGTACAATGTTTCTATAGCCGTACGTACCCTGTTTGCCGCCATGACAAATCTATCGGGATTTGATCGACTGGGAAAGTCGGATCGAGTCGCAAACTCCATGGCTGACCAGAGTTTGATGACACATATATTGACTTACCCGCCACCCCACCAAGTGCGTCCTCGGTAGTTGAAAATTTTGTCTGGTCGATA
>CAZLLY010000052.1:0-7807 GCA_964560755.1 uncultured Candidatus Saccharibacteria bacterium
GTTATCGATCAGCATATGTACAATATCGGCGAAAATAGGCTGGCCAGTATTCGCCCCAGCATAACCCGAATAATTACGCGGTTCAATGTTATACACGACGATCGTATACTGCGGCTTATCACCCCCGACAAACCCCATAAAAGTACCGTTGAATACATCTGCCTTGTACACACCTTTTTCGGCGATCTCGGCCGTACCCGTCTTGCCACCAACGATGTATCGATCACTAAAATTCATATAGGGCCAGCCCGATACGTGATGTTTTGTAACGTAGTCGAGCAGCCCAACCATCTCGGTACTCGTTTTTTCACTGACCACGTTACTACGGAGCACATTCGGTTCCGTGTTTTTAACCGTACCATCAGCGTTTTTTGTCGACGCTACCAAGTGCGGCTGATAATAAGTTCCGCCGTTTATTATCGCGCTCAGGGCCGAGCCCATCTGCAATGCCGTTGCACTATACGCCTGACCAAACGACATGTTCGCATAGGTAATCGTGATGCCATTATCTTTGTTTTCTGGTTTTACGATATAGCCCACACCTTCGTAACCTTGCTCGATACCCGTAGCCTTGTTGAGTCGATAATGGTCGGTATAGTAGTCATACAATGTCTGCCTCGCCGTATCATTTAACTTACCCCCACCAAGTTGCATCAAGACCCAAACCGCACCCGTGTTGAGCGAGTTATTCAGCATAGATTTGATGGTTTGCGGCCCAGACCCCTTGCCCTCTGCAACGTTCACGACTTTTGCGCCGTCAAAGGTCCAAACGCCTGGGTCATTGTAGGACGTATCGGGCGTAATAACCCCCTTGTCGAGCGCAACAGCAGTGCTTAGCACCTTCGTAATGGAACCCGGCTCAATCGGCTCAGTAACAGCCGAGTTTTGGAACAGATTGCCGTCCTGGACCGATTGGTACTGTGCAGGGTCATACGTCGGATAATTAGCCATCGCTTTGACTGCTCCCGTTTGCGTTTCAAGCACGACAGCACTCACTTTTTTTGACTTAAATTTCTCTTGTGCACGTTTCACTATCTGTTCAACCTGAGTCTGCATCCCGATATCAATAGTCAGCGTTACATCTTGGCCAGCCACTGGTTCGCGGAGTAAATTATCGGTGTTTGCAGCCAGCGGTATTCCATGCACATCAGTAACTGCCCGCAGCTGCCCTTTTTGACCCGCCAGCTGTTCATTCAAGGCCTGTTCGAGCCCGTAGTTGCCGACACCTTCGTCATTAACAAACCCTAGCAGCTGCGAAGCTAACGTTCCCTGTGGGTACGTCCGATAGTTGCGCTCTTGAGAGCCGACGCCAGGGATTTTGAGTGCCAAAACCTGCTCGTTTACCTCTGGAGTTAGCTTTTTCTTGAGTACGACGTAGCGCTTTTCTTTTAGACTAAGCAAATCACGTACATCGCTCGTACTCACCCCTAGTAATGGCGCAAACTTTCTTGCAACCTCAGCTGGTTTTTTGACAATACTCGGGTCGGCATAAATCGTATATAGTTTCGTATTGAGCACCAAGGGGACTTCTTTGCCACTTAGTTCTGCATAAATCGTTCCTCTGTCGGCATCGACTTCGTACTCTCGTATCTGGTCGCTCCGTGCCGTGGCCAGGTATTTTTCGTGGTTAATGATCTGTATGTAAAACAGTCGCACGCAGAAAATCCCAAATATCACGAGCAGTGCCGCATACCATAGGCGAATACGGTTAACACTGGCTACATTCGTAGTACTATCTGTTTGTTCCATACCGCTCATAGTATAACCTGACTCTCGTTCGAATCCCACTACCTTACACTGCTAAAAGGATGCGAAGATCTAACATCGGTCAATCCTATCAGTTTCAGTTTGCCGTTATCCATACATATTCCTATCCATTGCCATAGACTGGATAGTGGATGGAACAGGGCAAACAGAAAATGATCTATTGGACGGTACCCGAAGGTGCGGTTGCGACCAAAGCTTTAGCCTCTGCACTCGCCTGAACGCGTTCGATGCTGTGCAGTCTAGCCGATGCAGCACTCAGATTATCATGCTCGGTTTTGAGCGACGTTTGTTCTTGCTCTAGTTTATTAATGGCATAGCCATAGGTGTTCGTTTTGGTAACCTGCGTTAGATACAGCAGCCCCAGTAGACACGCGAGTACGATCAGTACAATTGTGTTGCTAACCGGGCCAAGACGCTTGTCTGTCACGCGGAATGTCACCGAGTTTTGGTTACGTGGCACCGCCATATGCTGGCGACCCATAGCCACTGTGTTTGAATATGTCATAGTTTCTCGCTGATTTTTGGTGTTTATTTTTGTTATTTTTCGAGTAAGGCTCACCATTGCTGGCAACCATTACGACGTTCTTTTTACTGACCGTCGGCGCTCCGCATTTGGAGCGCCGACGAATACAGGCTAGCGTACGTGTACTTGTACTTTGTACGCCCGGGAATTACTTTTGATGCGTATAGGCATGGTTGTTATTCCCCTTTCTTTGTTTTTATTTTTGCTACGGCACGAAGTTTCGCACTACGCGCACGCGGATTGGTAACTGTTTCATGTTCGTCAGCTGTCATGGGTCGTTTTGTGAGACTCACAAAACTGGCATCGTACCTATCGCCACTGACGTCAGCGAAGGTTTGTTTGACAATACGATCCTCCAGGCTGTGGAAACTAATGACCAGGAGCCTACCTCCATCATTCAATAGTTCTAGCCACATCGGTAACGCTGTTTCGAGCTGCCCAAGTTCATCGTTCACCGCGATCCTGAGCGCCTGAAACGTCTTGGTTGCGGGGTGTACTTTGGCCTTTTTGGTGAATGGCAAGGCGCGTTTTATCGCATCTGCCAATTGCACCGTGTCGTGGAACGGTCTACCCTGCACTATCGCTTCGACGATCTTGCCGGCACGCCATTCTTCACCGTACCGTTTCAATATATCCTCGAGCTCTGCCCGCGAATACGTGTTCACGATGGTGTCAGCTGTGAGGTCGACACGCTGGTCCATCCGCATATCGAGCGGCCCCGCTATGCTAAATGCAAACCCACGCTCTGCCTTGTCAAGGTGCAGCGACGACACGCCCAAATCTGCCACAATGATGTCAAATGTCTGTTTATTTGCCAGCAGTTCTTTGCTAGCCAACAAAAAATCATTGTGCATCACCGTTGCCCCCTCGCCGCGTAGTGTCTGCAACGCTTCTATCGCCGTTGCATCACGGTCAACCAGCACGGCTTTGTCTGCCGCGCCTGTTCGCTCCAAAATAGCTCTTGCGTGTCCGCCGTACCCGGCCGTGAGGTCAAGGTATGACTCTCCCGCCGTCGGTGAGGACAGATCGAGCACTGCCTGGAGCAGTACGGGTGTATGTATGGTGTTTTTTGTTTGGTGCATCGCACGCTTTTTAGAAACCGCCGCCCAGAGTTGGATAGCCTAGGCCATCACTCGCTATAATCTGCGCCGCTTATTCTAACTACTTTTATTTTTGTTTTGGTGTTTATTTTTCATATGTACTTTTTGCACATAGTTGTAATCACCTAACCGACAGTCAACTTTTTTGTTTTGAAATGTTTTTGTTTTTGTTGGTGCTGCATGGGCAGTATATTGGAAGTTAAAATTGTCGTTAAACGAGATTTAAAAAAATCTACGAAACTTCCTACTTCCCGTGCAGCTAAGTTTGAGAGACTTATGTGAGGTGGAGTTTTGGGAGGTGTTTTAATGGAATGAACTAAGGTTTGTTTTAAAGTGGTTCCTTCAAGCGTCCACTTGTTGACTATCGGATAGGTGACGACAAATCTGTTGCCCGTTCTATAACGGGTTACGTATTTCTAGGCATTCCCAGAAAAGGTTTGTCACGTTCTATTTCAGTTCTCTATTTGATTGTTAAAGTACCGGTCCTACCGAGATACCTACTTCTCGACGGCCATAATACGCCAATATTTACCTACACTTACCGCTGACACATCGCGTTCGATGCCAGCGTAGTCGAGCAAATGCTGTTCCAGTGTTATCCGCCCCTGTTTGCCATCGAGCGATTGCTCGACCTTACCCATGCGGAACTGGACGTTTAGGTCGGCCGTTCGCTCATCCAGGATATCCCCTTCGAGCCTTGGTTCGACTAAATTTTCCCAGACCCCTTTTGGGTACAGGTGCAGATATTTGCCAAACCCACGAGTGATGACTGCTCCATCTGCGAAAATGTCACGAAGCTCGGTCGGTATTGTTAACCGCCGCTTATCGTCTAGTTTTCTCTGGAAATAGTCCACCTGTGTCATTTGGTTGGTCTTTTTAAGTTGCCGTGAGTTTTATTTTTATTTTGTTTGGTTGCCTTTTTGGATGGGCTACCTACTTTTACCCACTGCCATCAGTGTACTACCCACTTTCACCCACTACAATACCTAAACATGAAAAAAGTGGTGCTATTTACACCACTTTTCCACAGTCTAGTGTCACCCCCACCCACTTATCCACACATCTAGCGCCTACCCCTTTTGCAGCATCTAACCACGTGCCGGTTTACCATCTACAGTCAGTCCGAGCTGATTTATCCTATCACCCGAAACAACATCTATTTTTACCCCGTTGAGGACCAAACAAGTCTCACCAATGTGCATCATTTTGTCTGCATCCGGTACGGCTTTTGCTTCAAGTGAAGTGACCCCTGCCTCTTCGATAAAGTTAATGGCATCGTTTCCAAACTTGCCCGATTTCTTAACCGCGGCCTCGAGCCGTGCAGCCTGCGTACCCGCTACCGCTTTCGCATCGCCATGCATATCAACATCTGTGACACATACAGAGTCAAGTGGTTTGACTGTCTCGATCGCTGGCTTTGGCAAGTTCGTACCAACTAGTGCAGCTACACCGAGTGCGATTGCCGTAATTTTCTTTCCTGGAACTAGGCTAGCCCATGACTCAACAAGCGTTGACCATAGACCACCACTCTCAGCAGGATCATCTTGTCTAGGTCTTTCTGGGAATGGGATTATTTTTGCGTCTTTCATAGTAGCTCCTTAGACTCCCCCAACATAATTGCGGCGGGCAGTACTTATTTGTGCATGACCAACATGTGTTTCAAACTCACGTGCTTCACGCAGCGTGTTACCGCCTGCATCACCGTATGTCGACCGTACACCGTACAGCGCATATACCATATCTGCACTGGTGTGCAATGCGGTGACGATGATGGCCGCAATAGCGATATGTATCCCCAGGTGGAGATGTAAGTGGCTGATGCGGCGTATGGTTTTCATTATTTGTTTTTCCATGTTTGTTATGATTTAACACTATCATAATAGCAAACTATAACCATTTTGTCAATATTATTATTTGTATGTGGTTTTCTTCCTCCTCAGACCCTTGCCGGTCAAGAAAGAGCATGTTGAACTCTACGACCGTTAATTCACGGTGCTATTTTATAACTCAACCAACAACATCGTAGCGGTCATCACCGTGTCTATTGATCAACATAGTCTGAATAGCAACAAAATGGTTGTACTGTCTGTATACTTATATTTGTTTATTGTATAATTTTCTACATTGTTATATAATACATATGAAATATACCACGAAGGAGAATATTATAGCTATGAATTTCAAATCAAATAGGACGTATACTGTCCATAGACTTCAACCATACCCCTCGGAAAATTCAGATCGTATAAGGGTGAGAGGGGGCGAACTTAGTATTCATGACATGGCTCAAATCGAAGATCGACGGTTCTTCACTGGACTTGTTATTAGTACAATTGCAGCTTTAGTTACATCTGTAGGCGCAGTGGCTTACTACGCCGAGACCCAATAAAACGACGAGAAGGAAGGATAGCAGGTAGTCCCCTACGTGCAGAACCGGATCGGTTCTGCAGGTTGGCCCCTTAACCCGGTTTGCTGTTCCACTGCACTTCAGACCCAATTAGTGAGTTACTAGTAGACCAGCACAACAGATGCCTGAAGTGATAGCCAAAACTCCACAAAAGTAAGTAATGACAGTTAGCTTTAACCCTCCCCGATACGACTGTAGCGCTAACTGTAAATAGCTCTGCCAGGCCAAAATGACAGTTTAAATACCAGTCTTTACTGATTAGCCTAAATGGGTTTGTCTTTGACACCAATGAGGTAACCGACGGTGGTTGCGATGATGTGCAGACAAAACCATATAGATATAAGTAGTACGTACTGCGCAAAGCTCAGAGGTACAAAGGCCCAGGTCGCTATTGCCCCACCTATGATGTAGTCGGTTTGGTCAAACGGGAACCAGCCGTCCCCTGGCGCAATATTTATTTGCCGTTTAAAAAAACTTTCTATCGCATCGCCAAACAACGCTCCAACCGCAAAAAGTGGGCCAAGTATCAGTGTTGGCAGCGTCGTGTAGTCTATATGCGTTACCCAGTCAGCAACCCAGCCCACATGCTGGGCGGCCAGTTGCTGTAGCCACAATGTCAGTGTTGCAAATATGATGCCGACGATGAGACCGCGAAAGGTCTTGTGGCTACCAAATATCCGTTTACCGCGGAAACTGAGCCCAAAATCCATCGGAAACTCCCAGTTTTTGATAATGGGCCAACGCGAGGCAAAAACCGGCATCATATTGGCAATGCCTGCAGGCAAAAAAAACCAAATCGCAAAAAAAACTTCGTGTATGATGGTCGTCACTGTCATATCAAATCTTAGCCAGCACCCTATTCACCTTTGGGTACAGTATACCAAATCCGACATTTCTTGTCGCGTTAATCGGTATTTTTGCCGTGCTACTTAAAAAGTACGACTGAGGATCATATTTGATGTTGATTCAGAAAAGCGCGAGTTGCAACCGCAAGCTCTTTTGTCGCGGCAATAATAACCGCAGGATAGCCACTATTAAGCTTTAAGTAGTCTCGATACCGTGTTGGGCCAACTGAGCCACCAGAGAGATACTCCATAATGCCACCCGCCTCTTTAATGAGCGGGTATCCTGACCAGTGCTCTAGGTTTTCTTTACGGCCATACTCGAGATCGAGGTCTGCTCTGCCTGATGCGATATCAAAGAAATACACTGCAGAAGACCCCAGGTATTGCGTCTGAAACTTGTCCTTTATGGGATTATAGAAATAACCCTTACTGTGATGCGGGAAAGTGGGATAATTTTGTACGCCCTCATCGATATATATTCGGGTTTCGTCATCAATGGTCGTGTTTCCAGATGCTTTGATTGGCCAACTAAAGCTCGGGTCATATATACCTACACCTTCGTCGATATTAATACGTGTCACGGTGTCAAGTTTTGTTTCGTCCGACGCATATACATGGTGCCACGAGCCTTTCGTGAAAAGCTTAACACCTTGATCCCGCACTGCAAACACAATCTCTTTCAATCTAAAATCAGCAATACCAGCTACGATATAATCGTCAAAACGTGGATTGACACCGAGATACACAGCCATCATTGGACCACCACGAGATGTACCGCCCGTCTGTTTGTACTTCGAGGAACCATCAAATCCATCGACAAATAGTGTGTATGCGGGGCTGTCGCCGATAGTAAATTCACCGTGTTCCTCAGATACAACCCAAAATCCAACGCCGTATTTCCGCGCCAAATATCGAAACGGTTCAAATACAGCCTCTTCACTCTCGAAATCGATCTTCATAACCGTGTCACCAAAAGTGTTCACACCGACCTCATCACGGTCAATATGGGCCCTCAGTAAGTAGTTGTGGGTTTCAATGCTGCCGTGCAGCGCCTGCAATGCTGCCTCACGGATATCTTTTGCGTCCATTGTTTTTATATAATACCATACAAATTACGTGGCGTACAGCGCATAACAAGAATGTTAGTCTACAGCGTCGTTACGAT
>CAZLLY010000053.1:0-7125 GCA_964560755.1 uncultured Candidatus Saccharibacteria bacterium
ATTATTGCAGCTATCCTTGCCCTAGTTGGTTTGGGTGTTTTTGCATTCTTGCAACACAGAACTACGAAGCCCAAAACTGTCGTCACTAAAACGCCGACAAAGTCGGACTACCGAGCGGCATATGATCAGACGGTAAAGACTATCGAGGACTCACTCTCAATCGATGCCGGCACTTACGTGTTTAAAGATCCGAGCAGCGAAAACTACTTCAAGGCTGCTAAAGAAAAAACCCAGGAATATAAAACATCTGCAGCCACTCTGCGGACAAGCCTAAAAACACTGTACGCCAAGGATGCAATCGTCTATGACAAAAGTCTACAAGACGACAAAGCCCTGTTTGAAAACAATATGAATTCGTTTTTGGATTCAGTAGATCAAGCCGTGGAAGGGTATGGGATACTGCAACGTGACTATGGTGATTTTACGATTGCCTACGCCAAAGGGCGAAATGCGGATGACTGGTCATTACGGCTACGTGCAGTAACTGACTACAATAAAGTACTCCAGAAAACAAAAGTACGAGAAAAAATCAACGCAGAGTACCTGGAGAAGATGAAAAAAGTCATGAGTGATAATGCGGAAGTCCATAAACGATATATCGCAACTGACAGTGCGCGTAAAGCCGAAGTTGAAGTTGAATTGACGGAAAAATATAAAAAAATAAATACGACAATGATTGCGCATTTAAAGGCCACGCTCAATAATGTTTCGCGATATTCAATTGACGGCGGTCAAGCAGGCGGATTGCAGATTGCACTTTTCAAAAAAACACTTGAAGCAAACACACCAGCAACGGCATTAACCGATAAAACTGCCCTTACTCGAGATGACTATAAAGCAGTACGTGAGGCCACCTTGAATATATCAGCTACTTACAGCAATAATAACAATGCCCTCGACAATACTGAATACACCGATGTCATCGATAATACGTTCCGTCGAACGCCACAAAAATTATCACTTGACCTCGACGCCGAACTACGAGCGATCGGTAACTTAAAAGCAGTCCAGTTAGACACGGATATGCAGAATACATATAGAGAATTGTTGACGCGCTACCAAAAAAATATTAACAGTAGTGTCGTCATGTCTGAATTCTTTACGAGAGATATTGGGCTCGTCCATAGCACACTAAAAGACCGAGACCCCGCTACTGTCAGACGATATTTGGCGCTCTATGATACAGTTGCTAGAACACTACACAATGCTTCAACTAGAAAATATATTACCGACGCAAAACCTTACATTGCAAAAGTTCCAGACCTTCTGACCCGATGCCAGAAACCCAACAATGACGAATCTGCCTGCGAGGCCTATTCGAGTACGATGAATTCTATGTTTGATGATATGTTAGCTAACGATGCAAAATCTATAGAAAATGAAGCCAACGACAAACTGGCCAAATACGATTTTATATCTTTCAGTACAAAGGCCTTGGATAAAGCGTACAAAATATAATGCACCCTTGCTTACGTACTGTCGACATGACTTGAACGGCCCTCGATATGTGCTTATGTCTGCGGACAGAGCATAGGAGAATTATGTTATGGGGCGCTTTTGAGCCGAAAGAAGCTAACCACCCACATAACTACGCTTAGCACGAGTTGACAAAAACCAACGATGAAGAAATAGAGTATGTAGCTACTCGTAGTTCCGTATATTTCCACGACACCTTGGAGGGCTGAACCGACCGAAAGAGTTGCAACTGCAAAACTTTGTATGATCTTCTGCCATGAGCCGCCAGTGTCAAGTTTTGGCCATTGTACTGCTGCCAGCTGCGGAAGTACACCGAGTACTAGTGGGATAGCGAATAAATAGACCATGTAGTTTGAATAGACTTGGTGAGAAAAATGCTCATAGACGAAACTGAAGAGCCCGCAGAATACAGTGACACCGAGGTAGATAAATAGGTGTTTCTTAGATTTTGACATAGAGGATATCGCTCACTGATCTTTCTGATATGGTCGAACCATTCGTTGTTGGTTTATTGATAACACTTCCGTTGTAATACATGGTCGATGAGCCACCACCGTCGAGATTATATGCCTGTGTACAACCAAGGCTTTTCATAAACTCAGCCAGTTGCAGCAGTGAGAGACCAACGCTCTCGGTCGTCCTACCATCGGCCACAACGAGCACGTAGTGGTTGTCGCCCAGATAACCTATGGCCGTTCTTGGGTTGCTAGCCATCGCCTGCCCGACTTCATCACTCGATGTCACACTTACCGCACTATCGATGATAAGCCCTGGCCCAAATGACAGAACTTGCAAAGCACCTTTGTCGAGCAGCTCTTTTGCCGTATAGTCGCCTTCGGTTATGATAGACATCGTACCGTCTGACCATAAAACCAAATCTTCTTGGTCGTCGCTCGCTTTGGTTGACCGTAGCAGCTCGCCGTTTCGGATAACATAGCCGTTCGTCCTCGCGCCGTAATAATCTCCATTGATCGCTATCGTTGCACCTACGGATGTGGCCATATTTGATGTTTTGTCAGTGATATTTTTACCGTAGGTGTTGTTGGCGAGCGCGGACTGGATAGTTTCGCCCTCACCAAGGTAAATATCAGCAACGTAAATAGTCGTACTGTTCTCGGTATAGGTTTTGACGCTTACCGTCGAATTACCTGATGTTGTAGTGGTATTTGAGCTACTCGATGTCGACGCCGACGCAACACTACTGCTCACCTTCGTGTAGCTCCGCGCTAATACAAAGGTATCCAGTAGCACATAGGTCGTAGACACACTGAGTAGCACTATAAAACTAATAATGGCTGTTTTTTTCATACTGCTTCCTCGCATTTGTTAGTGAATATTACATTTTTTTGAACAAAATAACTGATAGTGAATAGTGTTACCTCGGTTACAACTTTGGCAAGGTACGGAGCCATATGGACTTTGTCGGTCAGTAGCATCAGCAGGAATGTATTACCAACCAAAATTGCCCCTGCCAGTAACGTGTAGTGGGCTACTTGCTTGGCCACGCTCCCCGTATGTCTGAAAATAAGATGTTTATTGACCGTAAAATTGAAACTTGCGCTCAAGATCCTCGAGAGAATATTCGCAAACACAATGCCGCCAACAATACTTACACTATTCATAAAATGAAGTAAAACGACAAAAAGCGTATAGTCAATGCCAAATGACAAAAGTGAGGATGAGGCAAATTTTAGTACTTCCTTGTATATAGACCAGGAGTCCTTTACCGGGTTAAAGTGCGAAGTTGCGTTATTATTTTTGTAAATCGTTTGGATTGGTAACTCTACCATATCCACCCCCTTCCTACTACATGCGAGTAGCACATCCATTTCATACTCAAATCGTTCACCTGGGATATCTATCATGAACTCGATGAGACTTTGATCGAACGCCCTGAGGCCAGTCTGCGTATCGCTGAGTTGCTTACGGGTAATGAGTGAGAACACTTTACGAGTCAACACGTTACCAAACTTGCTCCGAAAAGGAACGCTCTCACCCGCAAACTCTCTAACGCCGAGAAGTAATGAGCGTGGATGTTTGTAATACTTGTGTGCCATTTTTTTAATGTCACTCACCTTGTGTTGACCATCTGCGTCAGCAGTTATGACGACATATGTATCAAATACACTCTGGATATATTGATACCCTGTTTTTAGAGCAGCTCCTTTGCCTCTGTTTTTTGTATGTTTGATGAGGTGGATTTTATTATTCAGCTCAGCAAATATATGGCGGTAGTCTGCGCCGCTACCGTCATCTACGACCACGACTTCGTACCCTGCTTCGACCAATTGTTTGGCAGATTCTATCAATGCACGCCCCGGCTGATATGCCGGAATGACGACTATTGTCTTATGCTCTGCGGTTTTATTTGTCATGTTCCTACACTACGGGGCGGAACTTTATTTTTGCTGAAAAGCAACTATACCCCGGCGGAATGGGTCTGATACTATACACCTATGAACATCGAGCAAGCTGTTGAAACATACGTCTCATCTATCACTGACGAACAAACGGTTATAAGAGTATGTATTTATATCAAACGACTCAGTGATGTCGAGCTACCAATACTCGGGGGAAATCATCCGCGCATCGTACGCATACATACAATCCCAAGATGGGCACATGCAGCGAGTGACGGAGTAAAGGCCGCAGTAAATAAGCTATGACAACCGCGACATAGTTGCTAAACGGAACACCGCATGACTGGCACGCATATGGTGAAATGGTCTCGCGCGTCGTGCTATACTTTACTTAGGAGTAAGTCGACTTTGCAACACCTCTATGAAACCTGAAAACCCGCCAACACCCCAGGAACAACAACAAACTATTGGTCAAATCACGCCCGAGAATATGGCGCTATACTACCCAAAACAATCTAAGTCCGGTAACAGACTACTAGCCTCGCTGCGTAATCTTCCGCGTACAAAACAAGTTGGGCTTATCCTTGGCGTTTTAGGAGTGTTCTTTGTCGGCTTGTTAATTATGTTGTCATTGACAGCGACAAAAACGTCGAGTAAAAATACGGCGACTACACTGAGTAGCACAAAATCGGCGTCGAGAACTACATCCTCTAGTCACACAAAGGCAACTGTAGACACCAACGGTGACGGTCGAATAGACGAGGCAGATATCGTCACCCGAGACACGAACAATGACACTGACACAAACAGCGATGACAATTCGGTCAATGAAGCTGAAATTTCTTGGTGGCAAAACCTTATCAATAGCGTTACGAGACGTGAAACGGTCGCTACATCTGAAACTAGTTCTACTAATGCTGAGAGTGTACCAGTAGCCGTAGAAGAATCCGAGGAGGAAAACGTATTAATTCAGACTCCCGCTCCTCCATCTACCACCATACAACCCGTGCCGACGCCGACACCAACACCAAGCCCGACACCGACCCCCACGCCAACTCCTACGCCAAGCCCTAAGCCTACGCCAACCATTAAAATTATCAGTCTTAGCGGTGTCACCAATTTCCGTGATGCTGCTACGTCAAGTAGTGGTTTCATGAAACAGGGCGTTCTTTACCGCTCGGCCAAGCTACATGATGCTACTTCTAGCGATGTAAAGAAATTGGCTGCCGCGCTTAAGGGCGGTATCGTCGTAGACCTTCGTACAAAATCCGTCCGTACAGCATCACCTGACAAACCAATTAGTGGCGTATCGAATCTGTCCTACCCTGTAATTCCCGGTTCAAGTGCTAGCACGTATATCCAAGAATTCGTCATCAATGACTCAAACCGAGCGAAATTCGGTGCAGCAATAACAAAAATCGCAAACACTGATGGGGGTGTACTCGTGCACTGTACTGCGGGCAAAGATCGTACGGGCTGGACGGTGGCGATGATAATGTACGCTATCGGTGCAACCGACAAACAAGTTATGACCGAGTATTTAAAAAGTCAGGAATACGGCGCGACGGTTGATGCATCGTGGCTAAACGCCGGCATAAAAGAAGCCAAGAGGCGTAATGGCGGGTCAATACACAAATATATTACATCTGAGAGCAATGGGCTCGGGGTCAGTAGCACAACAGTCACAAAGCTCAAAACCAAGTTGAAGGCATGATTTATCGGCCTTTGCAAACGCCGGACCTTAGCCGCGTCGGATGATTTTGTTATTTTTGCGGATGACGTATAGAGGTCGGTTTGTCGTCTCGTCGTGAATGCTCGCGATATAAAGCCCGAACAACCCCAGGCAAGCCAAGATTACCCCAACGAAAAATAGAATACTGAGCGCAAGTAACCCAGTCCCAGTAATATTTAAACCTAGTGGGTCATGCATAAATGTATCCTCGACCGCAACAAATAGCCCAGTTAGTCCGGCTACGGCCATGATAAAAATCCCAAGATATCCCGCAAACCGGATCGGGAAAAAACTGTATGAAACGAATGTATTTATGGCAAGCCTAGTGAGCCGCCGATAGCTGTATTTTGGTGTGCCGTGCAAGCGCTGGTTAGCGTCGAATAAAACGGTTTCTCTGTCGTACCCAAGCCAATCTATAAGCCCACGGTTGTTGCGGTTTCGTTCTGTCAATAAATTGTACTGGTCGATGACTTCGCGGTCGAGCAGTCGAAAGTCGGTCTCATTCGGGATAATCTTAGTGTTTGAGATTGCATTGATAAGCTTGTAAAACAGTGCTGACCCAAACCGTTTGATCCACCTATTGTCACCCGATTCTATCCGAACGCCCACAACGACGTCAGCCCCCTGTTGCCATGCGGCAATAAAGGCTGGAATTTTCTGAACCGGATGCTGCAAGTCGGCGTCAATAATAATCGCCGCATCACCTTTAGCAGTAGCAAGGCCCGCTGCAACGGCCGCTTCTTTGCCAAAATTTCTCGAGAGCCGAATGAGTTGGACTGTTGGCGCGCCTTTCTCTAACGATACGACAACATCGGCGGTTTTATCAGTACTGCCATCATCGACGAACAGTATGTCGACGACGAACGGAATATCTCGAACGACCCGCTTCACTTCGTCAAAAAATGGACGGATGTTTTCCGCTTCGTTGTAGACGGGAACAATGATCGAAATAGTTTGTTTCACTGATCAAATTGTACCACACCCCTGTTTTTTGGCTACTTTACTGTACTGCGCAGTATTTTCCGCGCTGCACACACCAACGACAATGTGCAGAATATATCGTATACTGGCAACATGGACTCCCAAAACCAACAAACACCCGAGGAATTTCACGCAATAACTGCTGAGAATGCACAGTTGTATAGCCCAGAAACCCCAAAGAAATCTCAAGCCTTTGCTGCCTTTTGGCGCACTCTTGACCGAAAAAAACAAGTCCTCGTTGTGTTTGGGGTAGTTTTTACGATCTTCTGTCTGTTTACCATTGCACTCAGTTTTGCAGTAAAGTCAGACCCATCATCTGTTGCCACAACGCAACCTACATCTTCAAAAATAATTACTCGAGACACCGAACAAACCTCTGAGCAATCATCAGACTATACAGACGCAGATGTGAGTGCCGATGACGTATCCTGGTGGCAGTCACTCATAAATACAATACGTCCGAAACAGTCAAACGAAAGTAATACTTCCGAGAGTACAAACGAAGAAACCATAGCTATAAGCCAATCTGCCTATGAGGATATTGCAAGCATAGATCTCAGCGCGACAGAGTCAAAT
>CAZLLY010000053.1:7135-7662 GCA_964560755.1 uncultured Candidatus Saccharibacteria bacterium
AATGTCGAAAAAGAGCCTGCAGTCGAAGAACAAGTGTATGCGAAAAATATTTCTACAATAATAGGAGCGCCGCTGTCTGTCGCAACGTGGAACGTGCTGAAGTATGACAATACCGTCTCGAATATGCGTGAAGGAGTAAAGGATATTTTTGCGGCAGGTGCCAATATCGTCGGACTACAGGAAATATCTAGCCCATCATTTACGGCGAGTTCGGTCAACAAGCTCGCATCGAGTTCAGTGGGCACGTATTCACCTGGAGGTGGTGGGGCTTTGGTGTGGAATAGTTCGTATCTCGAAAAAATTTCTACCAGCTCATTTGCGCCCGTAAGTGGAAGCTCAAAACGATTTGTCTATGGTAAGTTTAAGATTCGAAGTAATGGACAAGAATTTTACATCGTTAGTGTCCATATGCAGACCGGGGTTAATAGCGAGCCCGCTAGTTGCACTACAGAAAACTGCAAAACCTACAAGCTACAGATCTAGGCTTTGGTCTCAAAACTTAAGCAATTGCAGTCGGAAAGCATTCC
>CAZLLY010000054.1:0-7587 GCA_964560755.1 uncultured Candidatus Saccharibacteria bacterium
TCGGCAATGCGAATGCCGCGCTCTAGCCAACTGAGCTAATGCCCCATTTTACCTCGGATTGCCACTTTGCACCTGTGGTTTTCACTCGGTTCATTTGTGCGCAGTTGGCGAGCGCGGATGATTTTACGCTGAAGGCTCCCCAACTGAGCTAATGCCCCATTTTACCTGGGATGGTTGTTTTGTATCTGTGGGTTTTACTTGGTTTAATCATATCACCCGACTTACGTTCGGGAGAATAGTTACTGCGCGGGAGGTGTTTGTGGTGGCTGAGGCGGTTGCCATGTCATTGGATCGGGCTGAACTAGGGTGGCTGGCTGAGGTGTTACGGGCTGTTGCCACTGCTGGGCGGCCTGTGTTGGCTGCTGCGTAAAGTCTTGTTGCTGCGACTGTCCGAATTGTGCTGGCTGCTGCATAGCGGGCTGCGCAGCAAAGCTCGGGTCTGGCATAGGTACAGATGATTGTACCGGTTGAGACGGCTGAGTCTGCCACTGCTGATCTGTTGGCATGGCCTGCTGAGGTGCAGATGGCTGCATCGGTTGTGGAGTTTGAGTCATTGGTTGCGGTGCCGCATACATACTCTGGTCGGTCGGCATCGAAGGTTGTTGCTGCATTGGCTGCGGCGCAGGCGCTTGATACTGTGGCGCTTGCGACATCTGGTTAGCCATCTGGTCTGGCGCTGGTTGGGGTTGCGGCTGCTGCATAGGCATAGCTGGAGCCTGAACTGCTGTTTGCTGTGCGGACGCAAGCAGCTGCGGAGCCATACCTTTTATTTCGGCCTTAAGCGACTCGAATGTATCCTGAACGACCTGTTTGTAGTTTGGCAAGTTGGCTTCAAGCCACTGCAACGCCTGGGCTTGGTTTGCGTCACCGCCTGCATCGATAAATTTCTCGAACTCTTCAAGCTGTTTATCGGTCATTTGGTTAGCGAGCTGTGTACCGACACGGAGTTCCAGCGTCTCGTATATGTGCTGGAGCATTTGTCGTTTCTGGTCTTCGGCAAGGCTACCGAGCCCAAGTTCTTCGAGGAGTGAGTTATCTAGTTTAAGCATAGTGGTATTATAACGTCCTTTCTTTCGTCTCGACAATGTAAAATTCTAATTTGTCACCAATTTGTACGTCCAGCCGAGTCTTTGTCTCGAGGTTAAGCCCACCGAGCTCTCCTTCAACCAAGTCGGTAGCATCGTTCGGGCCACGTTTGAGGCCTTTTAGCGTTGCATCACCGATTGGCTGCTTGCCGCGCGTCACGCGGACTAAGGCTGGGGTGACCAACTTGCCAGACAGCACCTCACCACCACAGATCAACTCTGTTTTGGTAGTTTTGAATATACCTTTTATTTCGAGCTCGCCGATGACTTTTTCAGTCACCTCGGGCGCAAGTAGTGTGCTTAGCTCGGACTTTACATCGTCGATCAGCTCATAAATGACATTGTAGAGTCGGATAGAGATCTTATCCCGACTAGCCAAGCGTTTTATGTTTGGCGCAACCGAGGTGTTAAACCCGTATATGATCGCCTTTGAGCTGCGCGCCAAATGAAGGTCATTTTCGTTCACCACGCCCACGCTTGAACCAACGAACGTTACAGCAACTTCGTCGGTATTGATGGTTTTGAGGCTATCAGCTACAGAGGTTAACGAGCCCTGCACGTCTGCTTTGATAAGTATCGGGAGCTCTTGGAGTTTGTCGCTTCTGCTAATGATGCGGAGTAGCTCGCTACTGCTCATGTCGCTTCGTCCACCGCCATGAGCGCGCTCATCAGCGACAACAGCTGACTGTTCGCGTGCAACCTTTTCGTTGGCGACCACTGAAAATTCGTCACCAAACTCTGGCAATGTTTTAAAACCACTGATAACGATCGGCATAGAAGGCCCTGCTGATTTGATCGGCTTACCATCTGTTGCTTCCAGGTTTCGTACTTTTGCGTATGTCCCGCCAGAAAGTACAAAATCGCCGACGTTTAGCGTGCCTTCCTCGACCAATGCGTGAGCCACGGGGCCACGGCCATGCTCAAGGTGCGCCTCGATTATCAGCCCACGGGCTGGTACAGTCGCGTCGGCTTTCAATTCGTCGATATCCGCGACAAGCAGAAGGGTGTCGAGCAGGTCGGGGATGCCGGCCTGTGTTTTAGCACTGACTTCTACCATCGGTACGTCACCGCGCCACGCTTGGTTATCTGGGACCACGCCGTGTTCAGCCAACTGCCCCATGACGAGGCCCGGGTTTACACCCTCTTTATCCATTTTGTTTATGGCGACAACGATCTTTGTACCAGCATTTTTTGCATAGCGTATCGCTTCGACCGTCTGTGGTTTTACCCCGTCATCAGCGGCAACGACAATGATAACTATGTCAGTCAGGTCGGCACCGTGCTGTCGAATCGCAGCAAACGCTTCGTGTCCGGGAGTATCGAGAAACGTGATTGCTCTATTTTTGTGTTCGATCTGATAGGCAGAAATGTGCTGGGTGATGCCACCCGCTTCGCCCTTGGCAACGTTTTCCCCGCGGATTGCGTCGAGAAGGCTTGTTTTGCCGTGGTCGACATGCCCCATGACCGCAACAACTGGTGGCCTAACTGTTGCATTCGCTCCGGCGGCCGCTTTTTCTCGTTTTACTGTTTTTTCTTCGGTTGTCTTATGGGTTAACTCGACGTCGAGCCCAAGTTCGCCCACGATGATCTGTGCTGTATCAAAATCAAGCCGCTCGTTGATAGTGGCCATGATGCCGTTTTTGAACAACTCACCAATGAGTTTTGTTGCTGGTAAATGAAGCTGCTCGGCCAGAGCACCAACCGTGATGTTGTCTTCGATATGTATGGTTGTTGCCATTGCTTTCACGCTCCCTTAGTTTACGGATGTCAGAGCTAAGACGCTGCGGGTTTTGTAGTTTTACGCTACCCTATAGCGCCCTAGCTCCACTCCTATGCTACTTTGCTCCCTTGAGACTCAAAGAAATTTTCCGAGCACTCGTATCAATTTCGAGCACTTTGAATGTTTTCTTTTCGTTCAACTGGAACAGTTTCTCTGGGTCGATACTGTCTTCGTCACCCATTTCGCTCACATGCACCAAAGCTTCAACGCTTGGGCTGAGCTGCACGAATGCGCCAAATGGCGTAATACGTGTAATCTTGCCTTCGACCTTGTCACCCTTGCTGAATGCTTTGACCTCTTTTAGCCATGGGTCTTCTTGCATCTGCTTGAGGCTCAAGCTCAATCGATCTTTGTCGATAGAGATGATCTTGGCTTTTACTGTTTCGCCAACTTTAACGTAGTTGCGTGGGTTTTCGACTCGTTCCCAGCTGATTTCGCTGATATGGATGAGTCCTTCGATGCCGTCAACATTGACGAACGCACCAAAGTCGATTACTCCCGTTACAACACCCTCAACTTCGTCGCCGACCTTGAGCTCGCTAAAGCGTGCCTGCATGTCGTCTTTGACGGCCTCTTTTTCAGAGAAAATGAGTTTGTTGTCTTTGCGGCTAACGTCGAGTATGCGGACGCGAAGTGGCTGGTTTGTCAGCGCATTTAGCTTCTGCAAAATCTCGTCTTTGTCAGCACCACTGACCCTTGGGTAGTGTCCTGCGGCTAGCTGAGACACGGGCAAGAAGCCTCTGATGCCTTCAAGCTCGACTAGTAGACCACCGCGGTTCGCGTCATAAGCGATAACCTCAATAATCTCACCTGCCTCAAACACGCGCTGGAGTTCATCCCAGCCACGATCTTTGGCGGCACGACGCATACTGAGTAGCGCGTAGCCTTCGTCCATCTCGGGGTCGATGACGCTCACTGTGACCGATTGGCCTTCTTCGAGCTGTTGACCATGGCCGATTTCGCGGCGCATGACGACACCCACACCTTGTGGACCGAGGTCAATCAGCACTTGGTGCTTTTTGATACCCCGAACAACTCCTTCTACGGTTTCACCCGCGATGAGCTGTTTGATGTCACTGCCCTCGAGCAGTTCATCCATTGTTAAATTAGTACTAGTTTTTGGCATTTTCTTACGATGCCTCCTTTGTAAGTGTATTTCCTTCCAGGAGTTGCCCGGCGAAACGCCAAACATAACCCCTCAGAAAGATTACCCCCCATTATATCTGTTCCGTCTCTGTAAGTAAAGTGTTACGCATACCCAGCGTCGATACCTTACCACCCACTCTTTTTTCTGGTACACTAAGGGCAAACAACTAATGTGGGGAAGGTATAACATGTACATCGGTATAGATATCGGCGGCACCAAAACACTGGTCACAGCACTAACGAACGAAGGTGTCATCAATGAAGCGGTTAAATTCCCCACCCCCCAGGCATATGATGAGTTTTTAGCACAACTCAAAACAACCGTCGACGGGCTACGAACCGATGATTTTAAAGCAGGCACCGTTGCCGTCCCCGGGCGCATCGACCGCGCTCACGGTAAGCTAGTCAAACTTGGTAACCTACCCTGGGAAAATATCCCTATCATCCAGGACGTACAGAAAATTACAGAGTGCCCAATGCTTGCAGAAAACGACGCCAAGCTCGCCGGGCTATCTGAGGCCATGCTACTAAAACACAAGTACCGCCGCGTGCTGTATATAACCATCAGCACGGGTATCGGCATCGGTATGACGATAGACGGTCGCCTCGACCCCAACATCGGTGACGGTGGTGGTCGGACGATGTTATTTCAGCAAGACGGAAAGTACGTCCCCTGGGAATCGTTTGGTTCCGGTAGTGCCATTGTCCGTACCTACGGCAAAATGGCCAGCGAAATAAACGACCAAGCAACCTGGAAGAAAATCGTCAAGACATTTGTGCCAGGGTTCGTGCAACTCATCGCCATCCTTAACCCCGACTGCATTGTCATCGGTGGTGGCGCAGGACATTTTCTGGACAAATTCCATGATTTTCTCGTAGCGGAACTACAAAAATTCGAAACGCCGATGTTTACCGTTCCCCCAATAATCCCAGCCGAACGACCAGACGAAGCGGTCGCCTACGGCTGTTACGACTATGCCAAACAACATTTCAATTAGCCCAACCGAGCTTCTCGCACGCATCCAGTCAGATTATCCTGACATCCAGTTTGAGCAGTCTACGCAGTTTACGTGGCACGCGGGGAGTAACCTTGTATCCTACAAAAAACTCACCCCCGGAGATGACCGTGGGACATGGGCATTACTACACGAGGTCGGTCATGCGCTGCTCGAGCACACAGATTTTGAAAGTGATATCGAACTACTCAAGATTGAAGTTGCCGCCTGGCAGCGTGCCCATAAACTTGCGCGGACATACGGTATAAGCATCGACGCAGATTACGTTCAAAACTGCCTCGATAGCTACCGCGACTGGCTCCATCTACGTAGTACCTGCCCCACTTGCTTTGAGCGATCTTTGCAGTCCGATAAACACACTTACCGTTGTATGAATTGCAACGCCGAGTGGCACGTGACACGTTCGCGCCTCTGCCGCCCCTATCGTCGCAAGTCTTAGGTACCTTCAAGAGGAGATCATCTATTGTCTTCATAGTGACCAAATAGACCATCAAAAAATTCCTCGGATTCACTCCGAGGAATTTTTTATCATACACAGGAAAGAGCAGCACTGGGTGAGGCGCTAGCCAAACCCGGCGCGGTGAGAGAACCTATTTCGGTTCTCTCATTAACCCCCCTACGCAGTTTTCTTGGTGCGGCGGCTAATGCGTCCACCGATTGCGCCGTAAACACGAGCTCGTTCGCGGCCAGCATCACCAGCAGCAAAACCACCGGTTTTACCATTCATGCCACCCTTGGCACCAATTTTGGCGTAAAAGTCGCTACCGTATTTCTTTTTGTTGGTTGCAGCAGCCGCTTGGCCACCAGCTTTCGTTCCTGCCATCTGTAACACCTCCCAGTGTATTTGCGTACGGGGACGGGCCCTGAACGCAAGATGTTAATATTTTACGTACTCTCCGAAATAAAAAAGGTTGCTCCGACCACCTCACGTAGCCGTTGCAACCCTCTTATTCTTTTCGAATTATGCTTATACTATCACACCATCTTGCTTATGTCAACACTTTATTGCAATAGTATATTACATCGCATACCAATGATCTCTATAGAGCAGCACAACTTTGGTGCGGCTGCGCACATGGAAGTGCGAATACACCGCAAACCCACTGAGGCCAACCAAGATCGAGGTTGCAACAAATGAGTGCTTCGTGTCGTCTGTTACGCCAAACATATGCTCCTGGAGCGGGAACCATACCCGAACAGTAGCTACCCCATCGGACGATGTTTTGACGACATGGATGTTCACATCAGCAGCCTGACCAAACGCAATGTCTGCATATATTTTCGAGCCGCTCTGCAGAGTGACTTGTTTATCGCCAGGCGAAAATAACAACGTCAGGCTATTTGCGGTTATTTGCAGAACCTGCATTGTGCGTGGTGAGGAAAGATCACTATCACCCACTAGCCGAAAGATGTACGCCTGCCCCTTCCGAGCGAGCAGCAAATATGCGTCAGATGAAGAAGTATGCGCCGAATCATCAAGAAATATTGGCTGCGCCTTCGGAACGATTTGTGCCCCGCTTCCTGGCGTAGCAGCACTATTGCCACCTGCGTTCGTCGTATTTTCATTCGGTACGATCAGCTGGCCACATTCACGTGGCGCAAAATAGTATGTCTGTCCATCCGTGTCGACGATATGATCAACAGCACAGGGTAACGGCCGGATGACTTGCTGCATGGTAATATCCCGTGCGGCATGAGCACTAGATGGCATTAGGCCAATACAACCAACCCAAAGGGCAAGTAAAACAAGATTATGGATGATTTTTTTTATTTTTGTCACTACTCATAGTATACATCACTTAGCGACAATTGTCAATGTTAAACTGAGTGTGTAGCCAGTGGATATCGCCTGCTCGGCAGGGATTGTTTGCGACAATGTCACCCCTGTAATGTCCCACAGACAGTTCAGTGCTGCGCTTGAATTTGCACTCGCAATCTCAATAGAGTCTACGGCGCCCTGGCTAAAAGCAGTGTCGGTCCCAAGTATTACTCCCGTATTCGTACAGCCAGTAGGTGTAATAACACCTGTAGAAGGTTTCACCGAGAGCTGACCACCAAAACTATCTGAGTCAGCCCCATCGGTACAGCCCGCGCCGCCACTGTCGTTCATATCAAATGAGTTTGTGCCATCACCCCATAGAGCACCGACACCTGCAGTAGGGGCGATACTGATCCCCCAACCGGGCTGTGCGCTATAGTTAGAAACGCGCATTTTTTGTGTACTCGTGCCAAGCACTAGACTATTTGTTTGACATACAAAGTCGTAGGTTTTTGCCGCGAAACTGAGTGACGGCGAAGATATACTGTTCCCAGCGGCGTCCACGATATCGGCCGACAATGCACTCGCAGTCGCACGAAAAACTACTATCTGTCCTCGCCATGCATTTGCGGCCGAATTAGTGCCGTTGAATACTTGTGCTGTCGTAGCAGTTGTAATACGATCGGCTACCCCCATATGTAACAGATTAGAGACGTCGCTTCGCACAGTGAATGTCGACGTAGGGCTTGTATAGGGAGCTGCGCCGGTGACGTTCGTGATCGCCGCAAACACCAAGCTGTT
>CAZLLY010000055.1:0-7183 GCA_964560755.1 uncultured Candidatus Saccharibacteria bacterium
CTTGAAAGCTAGCCCTTCAAAGATGAAGTTTCGGGTCAGCCGAAGGCAGGTCAAGCCCCACCTGGCTCTCCAAAATTGACTTTTTATTAAGTTTATGCTATGATTGTAATATTATGGCGTTTTATGAAACTTGTTTGTCGAATTATGACTACTTGACCTCTGACGGAGGTTTTACAGATGGTATAGTTATTTCCTCCTCAGGTGATGAGCATAGTAAAGCTTTCCTAGAGGCATTTAGACAATTAGACGCAGGTCCGTTACCTGCGCCATTTTATCCACTCAATGCTGATGAAAACACCTTTGCTGACGGTGATGCAATCCGAAACCTAACAGATAAGCGAACGAAAGCCCAAGAAGTGTTGGGACGATTACCATTCGTGGATGCTGAAGATATTGACTGGCGAAGACAGAGCTGGAGTGGCCGTAGGCTTATTATCGAAGGAGGCTTACTTATACCAGCTGAACGTATCGTATCTGTTCGATCCTTCAAAGATTGGCGGACTGGGCTCAATAACGAACTAAATGCTCAACGCCCATACTCACCAGACGCACTTGGGCTCGGCCCAGGCTCGCTCAATGCTATTATTACTTATGCTTCACTTTCAGCAGAGAGTCAGCCTAAAAATGACGGGCCTTTGCTTGTTGTAGCTCGTGATGCAGATGGAGAATATTGGGGTGTACTAGATTGTGACGGCAGCCACAGGGCTGGTGCACAAAAGCTCAGAGGCGACAAGACAATCCAAGTAGCTAGAACGGTAGTCCACACCGACGAGAGTATGCCGCAAATTTCATATGGCGTTCGGAATCGATTTAATGCATTTTAGTCTCAGTACTATAGATAGATATATCTTTACTTCTTAAATTAGTTGCAATAGCGCTGCTGATGACCTTCCATATCACTTATACATAAAACAGAGATCTAGTGTCTCTGTTTTTATTTACGCTACGTTTAGAACGATTAATCCAACTGTTCCGAGTACAGCGGTACCAATCTTAAACCAAAGCCACCCTTTTTCTTTCAAAACAAAGTAAGCAGATAATACCACTAATATGGCCATAAAGCTTGCAGATACACTGGCTAAAGAGGCGGCAGCACTCAGTTTGAGTGCACCTACAAAACACAAGCCTTCGAAAGCATTCGTGATACCATAGCCCAGAATTGGCCAGAAGTTTGACTTGTCCTTCAAGATAGTAATATTGCGTCTTTCTGGCCAAGCGGTAATCGCCATCCACAAAGTCTGAGCACCCCACCCAAAAACCAGATATGCACCAAAATCTATACGTGTAAGCATCCAGCGTTCAAACACAATTACCAAACCCAATAAGGAAACGTTTACCAAAGTAAAAACCGCACCAGACGGCACGATTTTTACTTTGGTAGGTTTGAGCTTAGGCTTAGGTGTACTGCACTCGCAGAATGTCGTGGTGAGAGCCGCCAGTGGCATATAGCAAGGCCACCTTCCGGACCGATGACTGTCAGAGAGCTTTTGATACAATAGATAAATATGCGTATATATTTTGTCAGGCATGGTCAGAGTCAGGGAAATGTACACTTCACACCTGGAGTCATTCGGCCTAAAACCGATCCGCTTACTGAGTTAGGACAGAAGCAGGCACAACAAGCAGCAATTCTTTTAAAATCTCAGCATATCAAACCTACAATAATCGTCAGCTCACCGTACACACGGGCAATAGATACGGCAAATATTATCAAAGATGAACTAGGTATAGCTTTAATAGAAGATGAACGACTTGGAGAATATAACCCGGGCGATTGGGACGGCGTACATATTGATGAGCTTACAGAGCGTTTTAACAAACTACCCGCCGAAGAAAGATATACTTTTCGTCCGCCGCATGGTGAGTCATGGCTAGATGAAGCACAACGCGTGAAACAGGCAATTGAGCAAGTACATAGAGAGCACCACGACGATATCGTAATTGTCACCCATTACGATCCCCTTAAGGCCGTTATTAACCTACTCACAAAACAGCCGTCTAACCTTTGGGACGCACCAGCAAGCTATCCACCAGCATCAGTCACCATTTTAGATAGAAATTCGGGCGACTGGATAGTTCGAGTAATTCAGCCCTAAAGGATCCTATGCCGACCGACCATAGGAGATCGGTCGTGCAACGCAGCATGTTTTGCGCTCGCAGGACGAGGCAAGCCCCCAGTCCAGATAGTCGATTTAAGCATATAGGCACGATCAAGCCTTCCACAAAAAACCCTAACACTAGAGATAGCGCACATCCATAGGGTTTTGGCTGATACGGCCATTCTGCTACACTACGCTTATGGCTTTAAAAGCTAAGCATAACGCGGTCGCACGGCAAAAACTTCGCCGATTTCTGCTAGTTAAAGAAATAGTTATGATCTCACTCGTCGTCGGTAGTTTTTGCCTGCTCGCGCTCGAACATTTCGAAAAACTGCCACATGACGCCATCATTTTTATCGACGCCTACGAGATTGTCATTTCCCTGCTATTTTTGGCCGAGTTTGCTTTTGAGTGGCACTACGCACTCGACCGCGCTAAGTACTTTCGCCACCATTGGTTTTATCTGTTTGCGGCCATACCGCTGTTAAATGGTTTTGCCGAGTATCTGCATGGTATACGGTTACTACGCTTACTCAAACTACTACGCGTTTTTGCGCACACCCGCTACGAGTACAACACGCACCTTTTTGAGGAACACCGCTAAGACTTTTACCATCTGCACAGATGTGCTACAATCTACCTCTGTAGTATATGCGCGCCCGTAGCTCAGTGGATTAGAGTACTTGGCTTCGAACCAAGGGGTCGTAGGTTCAAATCCTGCCGGGCGTACCAGATAAAGGCGGTCAGTGAAAGCTGGCCGTTTTTATCTGGTATAGTTTGGAGATTTTGAACCGGAGACCTGGCTCGTGAGAGCCAGAAGTCTTCAAATCCTGCCGGGCGTACCAAGTAAAAAGCTCATCGAAAGGTGGGCTTTTTACTTGGTCTGTCTATGCCTGTTTCAACCTACGATGCCAGACACAAGTCTGGCCAGTCTTCAAATCCTGCCGGGCGTAAATAATCATAATTTCACCCAGGATCAGCAAATAACAGAGGTGATTTTTACCTCATTTTAGAAATTAACAAATAAAAGTGTCCACAGAACTACGCGGCCCTGTTGTATTCCCGGCGGGTTATTATCAGACCTTGTTCGGTGTACGTTTCAACATTTTCTGATTGCACGTACCCATCGGGCACAGAGTATCGAAACTGTGGCTCGCAGTCGAAGTCTGCATCGATAACGGCTATCAAGATTCTATCGGGCTGTAGCGCTGAAAACAGTGCCGACCCACCTAAGCAGACTATGTTTTTATCTCGTTGTTCCTCGGCAAACGCGCTCAGATCACGCACAATAAGCCCATCGAAAGCCACTGTAGACTGTTTCGTCCAAATGTAGGTGGTATATGGTAATTCGGCTCGGGGTATGCCTGCTCGGGTCGTCCGTGACAGTATAATGCCGTCTGTGCCATATTCATTTACCATCTGCCACATCCACTCAATATCAACCGGTAGACGCGGCCAGGGAATGTGGGGTTTATGTGTTTCTGAGTTTAGCTTTGCGATACCACCACGCCTATCTGTAGCCATAACGTGCGTTATCATGGGTGTACCCCTGAGGCGGTGCGCAGCTCACTAATGAGATAGAAAGAGCCCGTAACAACCACTATGTCATGTCCCGTTTCGAGCAGTGCTGCGAACGCCTCCTGCGGGTCAGGGATGCTACGGGTTTGGGTCATGCCCGCCCGGTCTAATGTATCGGCTAAATCTTGCGGGTCCTGTGCCAGGACGGGCCAATCTTGCGCGACTGCAAAACTTGTCGTAATGACTTCTGAGGCGATCTCGGACAATAGAGGGACGATATTCCCTGCATACTTATCCTGTTTTAGCGCTAAGAGGACCGGCACTTTGCGGTCGCCATATAACGCTCGAAAACTGTCGACAAATGCGCGCATTTTTGGTTCGTTGTGTGCGCCGTCCATTATGATAGTTGTGCCGTACTGCGACGTTACATCCATGCGGCCAGGCACATGCAGCTGCATCGTTTGTTCTAGCTGCGCACTAGCAAAGTTCGGCAAACCATCGCGGTTTTGGATCAAACGGGCTGCCGCATAGGCAAGCAGCCAATTTCGCTGCTGGTACGAGGGCATGTCTGCCGGGAAAGACTGCCCTATGACTTTCTGCAATGTTGACTGCTGCTGCACATATAGCTCTGCGTCCTCGGTTTGGCTTACTTTGAACCGCACTGCCTGCATACTGTCATCGGTCTGGTCGTACATAATAACGACGTTACCAGGATGTATAATACCTGCTTTTTGCGCGGCGATCCGGAGCACGGTGTCGCCCAAAAACTTTTGGTGGTCGAGCCCAATATCGGTGATAACACAAAGTTTATCGGCACGCTGGCAAACATTGGTTGCATCGTGCAAACCACCCATGCCTGTTTCGAGCACGGCGTAGTCGACGCGTTCTTTTACGGCAAACACCCATAGAGAAAATGCGATAATTAGCTCGAACCACGAGGGCGTTTCGGGCGCATCGGCGACAAGCTCTAAAAACTCGTCCATATACTGCAAAAACACTGCATCATCTAGCGGAGCGCCATTTATTTGGACACGTTCAGTGATGCTATCGACGTGTGGTGAAACGGTGTACCCGACATTTTTTCCGCTTGCATGGAGCAGCGAGGCTATAAAGTAGGTCGTCGATGTTTTGCCGCTCGTTCCCGCGACATGCACGACTCGTAGCGCTCGCTCTGGGTTGCCAAGGTGCTCCATCAAACGTTGCATCCGCTGAACGGTGATTCCCTTGCCAACCGTGTCTGCGGCAACCGCGTAATACGGGCCAAACGCATCCTGCAACTGCTCTAAACTGGAATATTTCACCCCTATACTCTACCATATTTATTCGATTCGTCAGATACAGACGCGCAGCATGACTCAGACTAGACCCAACACTACTGTCATTCTGAGCGGAGTGAAGAATCTCCCCTCGTGGCAATGCACTTTAGAAGATCCTTCGGTTTCACCTCAGGGTGACGGCGCAGGAAAGGAAATGTTTTATATTGTCACAGAATGACATAATTTCCATCCTTAACTCTTACCTATTTCTGAGGTACAATATGCATACTTTGCCCCGTTAGCTCAATTGGATAGAGCATTGGTTTCCGGTACCAAAGGTTGCAGGTTCAAGTCCTGTGCGGGGTACCAACGAATATGGATTCATATAAAATTATTGGCATTGCTGCCTTTATGGCTCTCGTCGTCATGCTCGCGCTGCTCGTGATGCTACGCCCACTCGGTATACATAAAACATTTAGCCAGCATGCCGCCGCAAGCACTGTTTTGTCGTACTACTATGTGTTTATTTTTGCCGTTACATTTCCGTTTTTATACATATTTTTTGCTGAGTACGCTGCACCAAAACTATCATTACCAACAGGGTTTGTTTGGCTGTTTGGGGCAGCCTGCGCGCTGCAAGTTCTCTGCACACTGGTGCCTGAGCGGAAAAGTCATACGCAGATACTGACCCACCGTGTACTGGCTGGTCTATGAGCTGATGGATTGTTGGCGCTCATGTACGGTCTGACTATGTCGCTCTACCAGGCTTCAGCCTACCCCATCGTGCTAACCGGGGCGATATGTATGACGGCATCCGCACTTTTTGCACTGCGATTTGGGTCGCGCTATGCTCTGCTGTCGCAGTCAGTGTTTTCCCTGTCGTTTTTTGTCCCTCTACTGCTCAGCGTATAGCATATTTCACCTGGGAATGCGTTTTAACAGATGGTGTTTTACTTCATTTTGCGTAATACACTAGATTCGAGCACTCAGTATCAACAAACTTTATAGGTATTCTGCGCAGGCAGCTGGGTTATTTGTGCCGCGGAGTTTGCCTGTCACCTCGGTATAGTCAAATAGGTTATATTTCGGGCTAACACTAAACTGGCAGTCAGGCAGGTTCGGCAAGTCATAGCCTAAGTAGTGCGACAGAATAAACCGAAACGCATTGACTGACGAATCCATGTTGTGACGAACGGTCGTCTCATCAACGCCAGGCAGATAGTAGCTCGCCAAAATGCCATATTTTTGCCGTAGGTTGGTGAGTGGTAATTTTAGCGGGTCATGCAGGTCGATCGGCGATTGCCCGCCCTGGAACTGTTTTGGATAGGGGCCTTCGTCTGACTGGATGATAATAACGGCCGTTGGGTCATGCTCCCGAATGTAACCAACTGTCGCCATAAGCTGCGTGTTTGCGTAGGTAAGCTGGTTGGTATATTTTACATATTCATCGGCACCATTGTCGGTACGGTTTGTGTCATACGTCGTATAGCTACCATCGGCGTTAAAAATATACGGGTCATGCGGGGACAAGATGTGGCCGAACGTGAACTGTGGCTGTTTTTGGGTGGCACTGGCAGCTGCGATGGTTTTCAGCGCCGACAGTTCATCGGTAAAGTTTTGTGCGGGCCAACGATCTTTGTCGTATTTAAAAAGCGTCGTGTGACCGACGGTAATGCCTTTTTGCAGAAGCGGTTTTAGGATGCTACTGCCAAAAATAGACCGCTGTAGGTCGGTCAGCCAATAGGACCTGCCGAAAATCTGGAACCTAAATGAGTCGACCGGCTCGGTGTCGGCAAGAGTGCTATTCCGCGTAAAATCCCACCACGACGAAACAACATTGTAGCTATAACCGTTTTTTTGTAACTCGCGTGCAACGGGGGGGTTACTCAAAAACTGGCGATACGGAAATGCCGCCTGGAAGTTTTGCGAGCTTTTACCAAACTCAGCGCCGAGGTCTGCATGGTACCCCATGCGCAGCGTCGAGCTTATGGACATCATGGTAAATGGGTAATTGGCATAGGGGGCTTCACGCGTTACAAACCCCTTACCTGCCAGATAGTCGAGCGCTTTGCTGTTATCGTATTTGTACTCACGCTGCAAGGTGTCGGCGCTAGCGTATCGGTCGAACACCAGGTAGTAAATGTTTGGTTTAGAGGTAATTTTTGAGGCATCTTGTTTGAATGTGTTGGCTGGAGGGCGATAGGCGAATTCGTGTCGGTACCGCCAAATATTCGCCAGAAACAGAAACGTTTGGGGAACGAACACGAATGTTATAACGAACAGCAAGATTTTTAGGATTTGCGACTCGGC
>CAZLLY010000056.1:0-7152 GCA_964560755.1 uncultured Candidatus Saccharibacteria bacterium
CATCCTGAGCCAGGATCAAACTCTTCAAAAAAGAATTTGTCTTAGGCATCAGTAATAACTTACTGACTTACTTTTTGAATCTATGATTCGAAATTATCTAAAACAATTCATTCGCTACCAAAGTAGCTAGTGAACTGACGTTGATTTGCACTACTCAATTGTTAACGTTCCCGATTTCGAGAGCATATGAAAAACGCCTCAAAAGCACTAAGAACCCATTCTACATACCAGGAACACCTATGTCAACCCTACTTTTGAACAAAGCTGTAGTATTTTTATCATCGTTCACGACTCTTATATTGTCACAAACGTCCACTAGGCTACTAGGCGTGCGGCAACGACATGATGTATAGAGCCTTGTCTTTTACACCTGTTATCTCAAGTGTCAGTCGTTTCAATTCAGCTTCTACTATAACCCTATAGTCTGGTACGTGATCTTCTAGGAATTTAATTTTGGTAGTTTCGTCCACATTTGCGTCAAGCAACTTTTCAAAGTCTAGTATCTCTTCTGTAGTGAGTGCACGAGAGAGTACGTCTCCGACTCGGTATTCAAGTTCCGAAGTAATCTTATTGACTAGCTTCTTTCCTTCATCCACGCTAACCAATATGCCATTCTCAATAAGCCAATTTTGATCAATCTTTGGAATCATAGATCGTACCCCGCCTAGTTTGTTATAGCTGGATCTGACGAATCTTCGTCATCGTCATCGATAATCTCAGACTTTTCGACGAGAGCAAGACTAACTACTTCGTCAGTATCATTGAGGCGCATGATGCGCACGCCTTGTGTTGCGCGACCAAGTGCTGGAATGTCTTTGATGCCGAGTCGAATAGTTTGGCCGTTTTGGCTGATGATTATTACTTCCTGATCATCGTTATCACTTAGTGTATTCACGCCGATCAACTCACCAGTTTTTGTGTTCACTACTGCGCTGCGTATACCGACGCCACCACGAGCGTGTGGGGTAAACTGAGCAACTTTTGTGCGCTTTCCGTAACCGTACTTGCTAATGACAAATATACTACTATGCTCATCAACAATATCCATGCCGATAACTTTATCATCGCTACGCAAGCGTATGCCGCGCACTCCGCGGCTAACTCGACCCATTGGGCGAGCATCGCGTTCGTGGAAACGGATGGCCTGGCCTTGGCTCGTAGAGATAACGACCTCGTTATCGCCTGTTGTCATTCTTATCCATTTCAGTTCATCACCCTCATCGAGGTTGATCGCGATAAGACCACTCGTTCGAACATTTTTGTATTGTTCGAATGGTGTTTTCTTAACAACACCTTTTATAGTACACATGATAAGATTGGCGGCAGCGTCTTTGTCATTCTTCGATACATTGATCACGGCGCTTACCGTCTCTTCTGGCTGGAGTTGTAATAGGTTAACGATAGCAACACCCTTGGCATTTAAAGAGGCTGCAGGCACTTCGTATGTCTTCAGGCGGAATACGCGCCCCTTGTTCGTAAAGAATAGGAGGAAGTCATGTGTTGATGCATTTACAACGTGTTCAATGACATCTTCTTCCCTAGTGGTCATACCACGACGACCTTTTCCACCTCGTCCTTGGCGCTTATATTCAGCCAAAGTGCTTCGTTTTACATAGTTTGCTGATGTAAGTGTAACAACGACCTGTTCATCCGGTACCAAATCTTCATCACTCAAACGGTTAAGCTCATTCGCAATAACTTGCGTCCGACGCTCATCGCCATACTTCTCTTTTAGCTCGATCATTTCATCTTTGATGATTTTTAGGATCTTCTTTTCATCAGCCAAAATCGCCTCAAGCTTGCCAATAAGCTTCATAAGCTCAGCCAATTCATCTTCGATTTTCTGGCGTTCAAGACCAGCAAGCGTGCGGAGCTGCATCGCCAAAATTGCTTTGGCCTGTATTTCACTCAGCTTGAATTTCTTGATCAGGTTTTCTTGAGCTTCTTCGGTAGTTTGGCTAGCGCGAATAGTCGCGATCACCTCATCGATATGGTCGAGCGCAATCTTAAGGCCTTCAAGTACGTGAGCACGGTCTTTAGCCTTTCTCAGCTCAAACTCTGTGCGGCGCCGAACAACGATCTGTCGGTGTTTTATATGCTCCGCCAAGATGTCAGAGAGCCCTAGTACGCGCGGCTGTATACCATCGATCAGTGCCATTACGTTGTAATGGAAGCTCGTCTGAAGTGGCGTCAGTTTATATAACTGGTTGAGCAACTTTTTTGGATAGGCGTCTTTTTTCAGATCAATAACGATACGAACATTACCGCGTGCACTTTCGTCTCGTAGATCACTAATGCCTGTAATCTTTTTCTCTTTAACTAGGTCGGCTATTTTGATAACAAGGCTTTCCTTGTTAAGTGCATAGGGTATTTCAGTGATGACAATCTGGTGCCTACCCTTATTACCTTCAACAATCTCGGCTACACCTCGCACAATCACGCCGCCTCGCCCTGTGGCATATGCCTGACGAATAGATGCCGCACCGTACACAATACCTCCTGTTGGGAAGTCTGGGCCTTTGATAAACTCTAACAACTCATCGAGTGGTGCGTCCGGATTGTCGATCTTGTGAATCGTCGCATCAACAACTTCGTTAAGATTGTGCGGCGGAATGTTTGTAGCCATACCAACGGCAATACCTAGCTGCCCGTTTAGGAGCAGGTTCGGAAGTTTTGCCGGCAGCACGCTTGGCTCCTGCGTAGTACCATCGTAGTTATCACGAAAATCAACAGTGTCTTTATCGATGTCAGCGAGGAGCTCATCGGCTAGACGGTGCATCTTGGCCTCGGTATAGCGCATAGCAGCTGGCGGATCTCCGTCCATCGAACCAAAGTTACCCTGTCCATTAACAAGTAGGTAGCGAGTTGCCCACGGTTGAGCCAAACGTACCATTGCATCGTAAATACTTGAGTCGCCGTGCGGATGGTATTTACCCATCACCGCACCAACAACGTTGGCGCTTTTACGGTGGCGAGCACTGCTTCTGAGACCTTCTTCGTGCATGCTGTACATGATGCGGCGGTGGACGGGTTTCATACCGTCACGAACATCCGGCAATGCACGGTCAATGATAACGCTCATAGAGTAGCGAAGGTAGCTATCTTCCATGACATTCTCGACGGTCCGTCGCTCTACTAACCGAGAATGCTCGACATTATCTATTATCTCAACCGCCTGGGAACGCTGCTCTAGGCGCTCTTCGTCATCTATGTCAATTGGTGTGTTGTCTGTGGTTTGATCGTCCATGTTATATATCCAAATCTTTTACAAATTTAGCATTGGTCTGGATGAAGTTTTTACGCAGCTCTACCTCTGTACCCATCAATTTATTAAAGATGGCATCGGCCCGTTCAGCATCATCAATCTTCACCTGTATGAGCACCCTTTTTTCGGGGTTCATCGTCGTCTCAAAGAGTTGTTCTGCATCCATCTCACCAAGTCCTTTGTACCGCTTTTGCTCTATAAAGCCAGCCTGTTTGTAACGGTCGTCAGTATCAGAAACCTTAAGGCCTTCATCGATCCGCTTCTTGATTGTATCGTTCAATACCGTCTCGAGCTCTGCTTCGTCGTAAATAAATACGCTATTTTTTCGACCTGGGCGAACTAGCTCAAACAATGGCGGTTTTGCCAAGTACACGTGTCCTCCGTCGACGACTTCTTTCATGTAGCGGAAAAAGAATGTCAGAAGCAGTGTTGCGATGTGGCTACCATCGACGTCAGCATCGGTCATGATAATGACTCGGTGGTACCGCAGGCCATCAAGGCTGAACGAATCGCCGATCCCAACGCCCATCGCCTTGATAAGGTTCAGAATCTCGGTGTTTGCAAGCATACGGTCGAGTCGAGCGCGCTCAACATTCAGTACCTTACCGCGGAGCGGCATAATTGCCTGGGTTTTGCTGTCTCGACCAGTTTTTGCCGAGCCTCCCGCTGAGTCTCCCTCAACCAAGTACAGTTCGGAGTTAGCAGGGTCTTTGCTGCTGCAGTCAGCAAGTTTCCCGGGCATACTTGCACCGTCCAAAACGCCTTTGCGGATGATATTGTCACGGGCAGCACGCGCAGCCTTTCGGGCACGAGCGGCCAGTAGTGCTTTGCCGATTATTTTCTTGGCAATCGCCGGATGTTCCTCGAGATAATAAGATAGGTATTCGCTCAATACTTGTTCAACTTGACCACGAACTTCTGGGTTACCGAGTTTGTTTTTAGTCTGGCCCTCAAACTGTGGGTCAGGAAGTTTAACGAGAATAACAGCGGTCAAGCCTTCGCGCGTATCTTCGCCGCTCAAATTTTCTTCTTTTTCTTTCAGCAGCCCCGTCTTCTTAGCATAGTCGTTGACGACTCGGGTTAAGGCAGATCGAAAACCTGTCAGATGAGATCCACCATCAGGGTTATAGACGTTGTTTGCAAACTGTTTGATGGTTTCGTTAAAGCCTTCGGTGTACTGCATGGCTATTTCGATTTGGTTATCGTCGACCATTTTGTCAACGTAAAACACATCGTCATCGACGGGTTCTTTGCCGACATTCAGATTTGTCACGTATGATTTGATACCACCCTCAAAATAGAAGCTATAGCTGCGTCCAGTCGATTCATTGATAAGAGTTGTTCGGACACCCTTAGTTAGATAAGCTGCGTGCCGTAACCGATCGAGAATTGTGTCATAGCTGAACGTTGTTGACTCTGTAAAAATGGTTCCGTCTGGATAAAACGTGATCTCGGTACCATGTTTGTTTTTATCACACTTACCGACGACTTTTAAGTCATTTTGAGGCACCCCAAGTCGATATTCTTGCTGATGTATTTTGCCATCGCGGTAAATAGTTACCTCAAGTAACGTAGAAAGTGCATTGACGACACTCACGCCCACACCGTGTAGACCGCCAGAAACCTTATAGCCGCCCCCACCGAATTTACCACCGGCGTGCAACACGGTAAGTACCGTCTCGACCGTGCTTTTCCCTGTTTTTGGGTGGATATCCGTTGGGATACCTCGACCATCATCGAACACCCGAATACCGCCATCGGCAAGCATAGTGACTTTAACCTCTGTCGCATACCCGGCTAGTGCCTCGTCGATACCGTTATCAACTATCTCCCAGACTAAATGATGCAGCCCCTCGACGCCAGTACTACCTATATACATACCCGGTCGTTTGCGGACAGGCTCAAGCCCCTCGAGCACCTGAATCTGATCAGCTGAATATTGTTTTTGATCAGCCACGATTATTTCCCCTCTTTTTAGACGATTTGCCGCCTTTTATGTACCTATATAGTATAGATCCATGCTAACAGATATGCAAGTGTTCTGAGCCCCGTACGGGTACCTTATGGCGCTTTTTGATTCTGTGGCGTATGGAACACGCCTTCTTTGTCTATCACGATCTCGTCGCCGCTAGCGCCGTCATCTAAGGGCAAGTGCCCCTCAGTCGGGCTAGCTGGTTTTGCCACCTCGACTGGGTTATTTAGACCTTTTTTTAACTCAGCGGCGATGTCACTCACCTCTTTTTGGTCTAATTGAGCGCTCGATATGTTACCCGATTGGTAATCGGACATGTTTACGGGTGACTGTTGCGGTGGTACCGGTGGAAGTGGCTGCGAAACGGAAGCTTGAGCCATAGGCATCGCTTGTTGCGGTGTAGCGATAGGTTGTATCTGAGGAGACTGTATAGGCTGCTGCGGCATAGGTGTTGACATCGCTGGCTGATTGGCCTGCTTTGCAGCCCATCCATCCAAAAAAGAATCCCTGCTAGGTGGAGCCGGTCGTGCTGGAGGCTGAGGAGCGGCAAACGGCGATTGGCCAGCCGAGTTTGCAGTAGGCGCGCCGGAGGCAAATGGGTTCGACATCGCAGCTGGTACTGCTTTTGTCTCAAGACGAGCAAATATTTCTTTCTCGACGACCGCTCTTGGTTTGCCATATTTTGCCGCAGACAGCTGTTTCAACGCATCGGCAAGCTCTTTGTTCGGGCTACCCAGAGGTGGTAACGCTGCCAAACTAAATGATTGTGTTGGCACGCCGCCTATCATCGTTCGGACGACCGCATTATAGTTAGGAATACGCAGCAGGTCATCACCGTCAAAGTGCGGCTGAAAATATCGGCTCATCGCTTCTACGTCATTCTGGCCAATGCGATAGCAGACGACTGTACCGATGTTCCCGAACACGGCATCACGAATCTCCTCAGTCAACTGTGTCGTAAACTGATTGGCTACGATCAAGTTTAGGTGGAATTTTCGCGCTTCACTCAAAATAGTCGCAAAGCTATCTGTTGAGAAGTTCTGGAACTCATCGACATAGAGGGCAAAATCTGTACGCTGTTCCTCGGGGATATTCGCCCTCGACATAGCTGCCGCCTGGAACTTCATCACGAACATCATGCCGAGTAGCTTGCTGTTTAGATCACCAGTGCGACCTTTGCTGAGGTTGACGAGCAATATTTTCTTGTTGTCCATGATTTCACGCAGGTCAAATGCACTTTTGGTCTGACCGATGATATTACGCATCATTTCGTTACTCAAAAATGCGCCAAACTTACTCACAAACCAGCTGACAACCTCACCGAAATCATTACTCCGCTGCGACTGTGGCACTTCTTTCTCCCAGAATTCCCGAACATTTGGGTCGGTGACGTATTGGAGTTTCTGCTTCACATACTGAGGGTCTCGGAATAATTTCGGCACGTCTATAAACGTCCCACCCCCTGGATCAGCCATGATGGTCAGTGCGGCGTTGCGGAACAGGTTTTCATACCTCGGCCCCATTATCCCCTGGTGCTGTGGGTCATACAGCTTATAGAGCATGTTCAAAACTTCTTGAATGATAAAGTCTTTTTGATCTGGGTCGTGAAATTCGAACAAATTCATACCCATCGGATAGTCCATCTCTGACGGGCAGAAGTATATTACGTCTTCGGTGCGCTCTTTTGGCACCATAGATAACAACTTTTCGGCCGTATCACCGTGCGGGTCAACGAACGCAAACCCATTACCGGCCATCATATCCTGAAGAGCGAGGTTCTCTAGGAACGTCGACTTCCCCGTACCAGTCTGACCGACTGCATACATATGCCGCTGTCGGTCACTAAAACCTAGTCGGACAGGTTTTTTGACGCCACGGAAGACGTTATAGCCGAGCAGCAAACCCTCATCGACCA
>CAZLLY010000057.1:0-7093 GCA_964560755.1 uncultured Candidatus Saccharibacteria bacterium
TCAAAAGCACTATTCCTGGCAGTATTGTGTTAAAGCCTCGTGGAAAATATGGGCCACCGATAATGCACGTCGTTACTCTGGATGTTGACCGTGGTAAAACCATCAGCGAGACATACGACCAATCACTCGAGCATGACCAAACCCGCTTATTAGACCGCGGTGATGCATGGCGTCAACTTGCGGTTTGGCTACAGGAACAACCAGCATGAAACAGCTGTACTACATGCGACACGGCGAGAGTTATATAAACACGGGTGATACATGGGCAGACACACCTGGTGCACCAGAGGACATAGGGCTAACAGAGCTTGGCCGTACGCAGGCACGTGACGGCGCAGAACAAGCAAAGTTACGCGGCGTAACTTTTGATCATATCATTTGCTCACCACTGCTACGCACAAAAGAGACGGCCGCAATCGTTGCAGATGTTTTTGGCTTCCCCGTTGGCTCGATCGAGTACAGCGACTTGCTGCTCGAAATCCAGGTTGGGCCAGAGCTCGAAGGCACTGCATACTCTGCCTTTATTGCCAAACATACCTATGCAGATTTCGACCAGTTCAAGGGTGCAGAAACTATCGAAAAGCTCCAAGAGCGTGCTGCCTTGGCACTAGAATACGCACAAAGCCTGCATGCAGAAAATATACTCATCGTCAGTCACAGTTGTTTTGGGCGGGCATTTCGTCGGAACATCGAGGGGAGACCTTTTAGCGACGAATTTTCTACCGACAATCACACAGTCCCCTTCGCTGAAATCATACAGCTCATATAACTTGTGCGACAAATAGAACGTAGCAATTGCAGAACGGCTGTACTACAATACGCATATGGACAACTCAACTACTACACAAAAGATCGTGATTATCGAAGACAATTCGTCGCTTGCAGAAATATATAAAACTCGGCTTGAGCTACTCGGTTACACCTGTTATGTGGCCTACAATGGCATCACTGGCCTGTATTTTGTACAAAAAGAGATCCCAGACCTAGTCATGCTCGACCTAATGGTACCTGACATTGCCGGTGACCAAATCCTCGCACGCATGCGCGGGAGCACCTGGGGCAAAGACATCCCTGTTATCATCATCTCGAACCTTAACGAAGTCGATGCGCCCGCTGGCCTCCGTGACCTTGGTATCGCCGAGTATGTCGTAAAGGCAAACATCACAAACGACCAGATAGACCAGATCGTCAACCGCATACTGCGTCCAAATGTTCAGGAAGAACCCCAAATGCCTCCACCCGCTGCTGTCGACGAGACCGTGGCCGAGATCCATGTCCAACACCCTCCTGTCCAGTAGCCGTACAAAGAATGCTACACCGTAATAGAAAAATACCCCATCTAATGATGAGGTATTTTTCTTGGTAGCGACGAGTGGACTTGAACCACTGACCCCAGGCTTATGAGTCCTGTGCTCTAACCAGCTGAGCTACGCCGCCATACTTGTTTGAAATGCTAAAGGTGCGAAAAATAACACGATCAACATTCTACTTTAAGAACAGAGAGATTGTACCAAAGAAGTACGGTTTTGGCTACCCTGCTGTGAGCAAAAATATACAGGTTACTTGCACACCAGCTGTATGTTTTATTTAACTCCAGTGAGTTCTGCGGGAACGGTAACCGCTGCGACTTCGTCTGGGATGACCTCTGCGGCAACTTTTTGTGCCTTTTTTGCGGCTTTTTTCACCTCTTTGTTCACAACTACGGTACACATATCACACGTGCAGCCCATCTTTTTCCCAAACAGTGTATGACACACATATTTACCGACGATAAGCGCGACCGTCAAAAGATAGCCTACCAACCAAATGATGGTTAGATGCCCCATACGAGACTCAACATTAGTCAGTGATTGAGCAGCGACGACATAGTAACTATCACTTGCAACGGTTACGGTTGCGAAGCGCTTGTCTTTTACGGGAGCCCAAGTCACGGCATGATTTTTACCAGGTTTTGCGTGCTTTATTACACCCGCAGGAAGCTCGGCAATTTTACCAGCTAGGTAACCCGAGCCGGCGATTGGCACGCCCTTTTTGTCATAGATCATAACAAATGGCGCACTCGTTTTGAGTACATTCATTCGCCCAAAATAGCCCTCTGGGATACTGCCGCCGTCTGCCAGAGAATTAACCGTTTCCTGCGCTAACATCGTTGGTATGTCGTTCGCTTGGACCCTGTTTTGCTGTTGGATCAGGGCATACATGGTACCAAAAACTATGGTGACAATTGTTAGTATAGATAATAAGCGTAAGTATTTTTTCATGATTATAGTGTAGCTCTATACGCCCGCAACAACAACCGTTTACTTCTACCTATTTTCTTTGCGAGCAGACCTGCGAAATTTAACGACATAGCCTGTATTCCTGAGAAAATATCAAAAATCGGTTCAAAACATAGCCGTTTTGCGGTACAATGGTACGAAGTAATGGCAGATGATTATTTTGATTTTCAGCGTCGCCAGCGGGCGACAAGTGTTGACGGCTTCATAAACGGCGCAGGGCAGCAACCTCGACGGCCTGGTCTTCGCGCAGCAAATCCGCAACTCCGCACGCCGACCCAGCCAGTCAATACAGCACCTCAGAAACAAACCACTGACATGTTCGTCCCCCGCCAAGTAGCAACGCCGACCCCCCAGCCAATAGCTAATAGGCCACCTGTCAGCTCTTATGAGCAACCGACCCCCAGCCATACCACCTCGGACACCACTGATACGACGCCTGCCTCGATGCCCAGTGCAGTTCCTGTTGGTAAACCACCAAAACAGAAAAAGACGCGCAAGAAAAAAAGTTGGCCACGTCGAATCTTTAAACTACTCGGCATCCTCCTACTCTTGGCCGTCCTCGCATTTGGCGCTCGGTTTGTCATGGACATAGCAAAGCTAACCGGCAACTCTAACCCATTTGCGTTACTTGGCGCATTCCAGCGCGCACCACTAAAAAATGAAAATGGCCGAGTTAACGTCCTCGTCGCAGGTAACTCTGCCGATGACGCGGGACATAACGGCGCCACCCTGACCGACTCGATCATGGTCCTAAGCCTTGATACCAAAAAGAATACTGCGATGATGCTCAGTATCCCCCGCGACCTCTGGGTCGAGGTACCCGGCTATGGCCATAGCAAAATCAACGCCGCTGCAGCGAACGGTGGCATGGATAAACTGTCCGAAGTCGTTGAAACAAATTTAGACATGCCTATCCACTACACGGCACTCGTTAACTATGGCGCTTTCAAAGACATGGTCGATGCAGTGGGCGGGATAACTATCACTATCAAGAGCGACAACCCCAAAGGTATTTACGACTCGAGTCTAGACTGGACGTCACGAACCTGCTGCGCACTCGCCAAATATCCAAACGGCCCCGTAAATCTCAATGGACAACAGGCGCTCAACCTTGCCCGAGCACGTGGTGAGGGAGTTGGGTCGTATGGGTTTAACGCCGACTTTACCCGCACCGAGCACCAACGGCTCATGCTTCTTGGTATACGAGAAAAAGCCATGTCGAGCTCAACACTATCAAACCCACTCAAGATAAGTAACCTCGTCTCGGCCATCGGTGCAAATGTAAAAACAGATCTACAGCTCAAAGAAATCCAAACCCTGTATTCATACGCTAAAGAAGTCGACGTCAACAAAATAGACTCCTATAATATCAACACTCTCAAGGGCGAAGACGAAACGATGCTGCAAAACTACACGTCGCCAGATGGACAATCGGCACTGATCCCCGCCGCCGGGATCGACGATTTCTCTGAAATCTCAGCCCAGATCAAACGCTTGTTTACCGCGAGCCCAGTCGCGAAAGAAGCGGCCAGTGTCGTCGTCCTAAACGCAACCGAGACCGTAGGGCTTGCCCGTACGCAGTCGGCAATACTCGCAGAAAAAGGCATGTCTATCGCTTTCCAGGGCAATGCGACCGTGCAGCCAACAACAACTCTGGTAGATGTATCGGGCGACAAGCCGAATACGCTCGCCTCTCTCAAGACTATCTATTCCGCAACCGTCATTACCGATGCAACACTTAAAGCCAACTACCCGAATGCCGACATCATCGTCCTGCTCGGAACTAGCGCCGTTCCCAAATCAACCTCAACCACTAACCAGTAGCCTCAGCCATCATATAAAAAGACCCGCAGAACACGGGTCTTTTTTGACTCAGAGCAGTTGTAACTCTTCGTCTACTGCCAAGATCGCCTCATCAGTGCATGGCACTAACTCGTACGCCCAGCCTTGGTTTATAGCAAACAGCATCGGTTTGCCCTACTTTCTCCGAACTATGTCGGACTGATGTTTTGTTTTTGTTTTTTTGTTTTTGTTGGTTTCCACAGGGTTGCTTACTTGAAAACAGATGTTCGTACTGTCATACCACTATGCGGTACTATTTGACTAGTAGTTTTTTGTTACAAGCCGCTATTTGCGGTTACCGATTGTAGTTTTGAAACCTTTTATTTTTCGTTTTTGTTTTCAACACTACAAATACAGTATAGCAAAACATTGGCGTTTTGTCAAGTATTATTTTATAGTTTTTGCTTGGAACGCCCTTTCAAGTGCAACACACTTCTTTCACTATGTAATTTTTCAGCAGTTATTTTAGCCCGTTTCATAGGTGTTAGTATACCAAACTTAAACATTTTCAGTTGACTTTCAGGCTCAAACGTATAAACATGAGTACTATGACAAAGAGTACTCAAAAATCGGCTCATAATAATAAAGGGAATAGAACCATGGCAATAAACCGAAAAGTAGCGAGTAAAGTAACTGTTGGTAAAGGTACAAAAGGGAAAGTCAAAAAATCATCGGCTAAAACCGGCCTCTGGGCAAAGATAAAAGCAATCCCAACGCCTATAATGATCGGCTTTTGGCTAGTTGTGTTCGGCGCAATTGGAACAAAAATGTTGTTCTTCTCGGGCGCTACAGCCTTTCAGTACGTAGGGACACACCCCCAGGCCGTCACACAGCCTGATACTTCTACCGGAAGACGACTAACCTCTCTTGCCGCATGGAATGGCAAGATATACGCAGGCTATGGCGACTGGAATGCAAATACTGGCCCGATGTCAGTGACGCCATTTGACCCTGCGACAAATACGTTTGCAAGCACGCCAGAGTTCACTGCAGACGCAGAGCAGGTTGCAATATGGAAAACGATCAACAATAAACTATTCGCGGTTCATATCGACCCAAGGGCAAGTGCTCCCTACAGTGTCGCTGACGCCTCGTCTGGCAAAGTCGTATGGGCCAACAGTCCTAAACCTTTTTTGACTCACATCTTTGGCCTCGCCGAGGGCTCAAGCCCATCAGAGCTTTTCTTGGTCGGTTCTCTCGATGAAGGTTCTGCATACAATGAAGTTGCCAAGGTATTTCGTAGCACAGATGGTGGCGCCACATGGAGCGAATCTTTTAGCGTTCCATCACGGGGCGGGTTCAACCGAATGATGTTTGTGGCAAACCTTAATAACACTATTTACGTTCAAAACTACAGCACTGCTGACTTTAGCGGGTCATCTGTGCAGTCTGCCGCCTGGTCGTACAGCAATGGCACTTGGTCAAAAGCTACGCCAATCGCACAGACATACTCACCTTTCAACGGGACAACGTTCGCTGGAAAGATATTGGCCCAGTCAGGAACATACGGGGGTTCTCTACTCGCCTACGACGGCCGTAGCACGACTTCGGTCCGTACAAACATAAGTGATTATAAGGTACATAGCGACGGATACGTGTATGTGCTTGGTTACTTCAACAACGATAAAGCTGTTTTCCGTTCAAAAGACCTACTCAGCTGGGAACAGGTAACGCTTGCCCCAAATCGAGCCCACTCTATTGCACTATTAGGTAATACACTATACATCGGCACACATGATAGTGAGCTATACAAGGCCGAGATAAACCCACTCATTACAGACACTACCCCACCGACGGCAACACTGATCGCTCCAGCAAGTGGCTATGTTGTGTCAACCAAAAATGAATTCGCAGTCAACACAACAGATGCTTCCAGCATCTCGAAAGTTGAGTTTTACCTAGGTTCTACACTCATCGGCTACACTACCGGAAAGGCAAAGGACACCTCGGGCTGTATGAGCATTGGTGGGTCTACGAGTTGTTGGACCGAGGGCACAAACTTCCCTGGAAGCTATACGATAAAATGGGGTGGTTACGGTGTTGCAGCTGGCACCTATCCACTCAAGGCAATTGCTTACGATCTTTATGGTAACTCACGTGAAACGGCAAGCGTTTCCATAACTGTTCCCGCAGGTCTATATCCACCAGACACCCAGAACCCTGTCATCACGGTTTCCTCACCTTCTAGTACTCAACGGGTACGTAGGTCACTTACAATCAGCTCGACTGCAACAGACAATGACCAAGTCGTCTACATGGAAGCACAGCTCGACGGAGTTACGGTAGCAACCGCACCAAGCGGCGTGCTGGGCAAGATCGTTTCGTCAATTCCGCGCGGCTCTCATACGCTCGTTATCATAGCCAAAGACCGTGCAGGTAACACCGCCGAGACAACTATGACATTTACGAGCAGATAACTCATTTTACCTGGGATGGTAAAATAACAGAGGTGATTTTTACCTCATACACCAAATACCGCTGCCAAATCGCACAGCGGTATTTGATATAGAAACGTAAAAAGGTATGTCGTCGCCCGCCAGATGTTAGAAACTACCACCTGAATTCGACGGCCCATAACCGCCACCCAAGTCCGAAGGGTTACCCACTCTGCCAGACCCGTACTGATTGCTCGCTCTCTGGCGCTGCTCATCCGCATCTCTTTCCTGTTCCCGCAGCCTTTCCTGTCGCTCAGCTTCTGCTAAAATAGCAGCTCTTTGACGTTCAGCATCTCGTACTTTGCGCCTCGCATTATCCTGCGCATCTTCAATTTTTTTGGCTATTCCAGCGAGCACTCCTACAACTCTTCGGAGCTCTTTTCTCGTCAGCCCCTGTTCGTATGTTGGTATGTCGGCGACAAACACCACGCCGTCTACATCACTACGATTCTCATCAATATACACCTGTAGATTAGCATAATCTTTCTGCGCCTGTTTTACCCCTGATTGGTAATCATCCCGGAGCTGATCCATTTC
>CAZLLY010000058.1:0-4934 GCA_964560755.1 uncultured Candidatus Saccharibacteria bacterium
TGGCCGAAGGGTTTTTTGTGGGGTACGGCGACTGCCGCACACCAAGTTGAGGGCGGTAATGTCAACAACTGGAGCGTGTGGGAATTACAAACCGCTAAAACACGCGCCAAGAATGCAAAAAAACTGTGGCAAAGTTTGCCCGTATGGCCGGAAATAGCCGAGCTTGCATGCGACCCAGATACCTATGTGTCAGGCAGAGCAGTCGACCATTATAGACGCTACGAATCAGACTTTGATATCATCGAGGACCTCGGACTTAACACGTTTCGGTTTAGTATAGAGTGGTCGCGTCTTGAGCCAGAAGAGGGCGCCTGGAACATTGAGGCGCTCGAGCACTACCGTGCCTATATAAAAAGTCTCAAACAACGCGGGATCGAGCCAATGTTGACACTGTACCACTGGACAGTACCGATTTGGTTTAGTGATAAGGGCGGTTTTGAGCATCGCCGAAATATCAAATATTTTGAAAGATTTTGCGAGCGGGTTCTGCGTGAATTTGGTGATGACTTACAGTATATTTGCGTCATAAATGAGCCAGATACAGTCGTTGCCCAGGGGTATATTGTCGACGAGCACCCACCGGGACATCACTCGGTTTGGAAGGCGGCAGTGGTCTACCTGAACTTAATCAGTGCATACAAAAAAGTGTACAAACTAGCCAAAAAAGTGAATAAAAATTTTGTAGTGGGTTTCTCAAAAACCTGCGCACATGTGGCTCCTGCTGATGACGCATGGATGTCACGGTTTATGGCAAAAATCGACCCAATGTTTCGGGATGACTTGATACTGCGTTTTGTGGGGCTGAAGAATTTCGACTTTTTAGGCGTGCAGTTTTATTTTACCGACCAACACAAGGGCATGGAGCTGGTGCATGGCAACAAAGAAGTCACCGACATGGGCTGGGATAGACAGCCGCAGAACTTGGAGTTTGTGCTAAAGCGTCTTGCGTGGTGTAAAAAACCACTTATTGTCACCGAAACAGGCATTGCTGATAGAAACGACACCTGGAGGCAAGAGTGGATAGAAAAAACCATAGTTTCTGTCCAGCGGGCGATCGAAGCCGGGGTAGACGTGCGCGGCTATTTGTACTGGAGCCTGCTCGATAATTTTGAATGGGCGTATGGCATATGGCCAGAGTTTGGGCTAGTCGACATAGATTACGAGCATAATTTAAAACGGACTGTCCGCCCAAGTGCACGCTACTATGCAGCGGTGGTTAAAAAAGCGCTAGCTAGCGAAAGAAAAAGATAAGTATTTTACCTGGGATTGCTATATAACTCCTTACGTTTTTACTTCATTTATAAAAAAGGTAAGCCTTCTCAAAATACGAATAGTTTCATGAGCGATATGTCAGTTTGGAGACTCCGTGCGGGAAGACTTATATACATAAATATGATCTGGACAAATATACGCCAGATCGTCATACTAGTCATGGTAAATAAAGAGGGAACACATGGCTAAAAATAATACTGTTCAGACTGACAAATTGCGTCCGTTGCAGCGTTTTGCGTTGTACTTTTTCCGTCGGCCTCGCCGAACGTCGATTATCATGCTCGCGGTCATCGCATTTGGGGTACTTTGCTTTACGACGCTCATGAAGCGCGAAGGCTTCCCGGCCATGAACATACCCTATGCAGTTGGGCAGGTAGTGTATACAGCAAATGATGCTGCAGTGGTCGACGCAAAAGTGGCAAAACCTCTAAGCGACTTTTTGTTGAAGCAAGACGGGGTGAAAAGTGTTACGACCAATAGTAGCGCTAACTTTGCGGTTGTTTCGATTAGCTTTAAAGACGGTGTCGATGCGACGGCCGAAAGTAAACAGTACCTAGCGGATATAAAATCTCAGCAGATCGTGCCTGCCGAGGCGCAGGTAAAAATAGATGCTGCGAAAGTTGGCTTCACGAATAGAGGAGACGACGCAGCTATTGCGGTTTACGACGTCAAAAATCCAAATGCGACATCTGCCGAGCTACTCAGTGTCGCAGAGTCCGCAGCGTCATATCTAGAGAAAAAGAATATCAGCCAGGTTGAGAGTGTGGCTATTGTTCGGCCAATAGAAACGGTCGTAAACCCTGCCACAAACCAAACCGAACAGGCGCAGACAAGCTTTGACAGATACGGTGTGCGAGAAAACGGAAAAACAACATTCTATCATTCTGTGACGATCGGCGTGTTATCTAAGGCTGACAGTGACGCGCTCGACCTCGACCATTCACTGCGTATGGCAGCCGATGATTACAACAAAACAGAGAGCAGCACTGGTTTTCACATGGCTGTTAGCGCGTCGTACGCACGAGGCATCAACCAGCAAATGAGCGAGCTTCAGCGCACACTACTGGAAGGTTTGCTGGCGGTTTTGATCATTGGCTCTATTATTATTGCGTTTCGCGCGTCTCTCATAACAGTCATTTCGATGGTGGCGGTTGTGGCAAGTACGTTCGGCGTCCTGTATATCCTGGGCTTTACGGCGAACACTATTGTGCTATTTTCGATCATTCTTGGGCTTGCGCTCATAGTTGACGATACGATTATCGTTGTCGAAGCAATAGACAAAGAAAGACAGCGCAGCACGAACATAGATGGCATTGTAGCCACATCTGTCGGTAAGGTTGGAAGAGCAATGATCGCGGCAACAACGACGGCAGCGCTTAGTTTTGCACCACTACTGTTTGTGGGTGGGGTGATTGGACAATTCGTCAAAGCGGTACCAACTACTATTATGTCGGCACTATTCATTAGTTTGATTGTGTCGCTCATGTTGATCCCGTTGCTCGCTAGATACATCATGCTTCGCCCAAAACATCTTGGTGCAAAAGCCAAGAAAGAGAAATCGGCGGGGGTAGAATTGGCTATCGCCCAGGCGATCTCAAAACCGATGATGTGGGCGCGTCATTCGAGGAAAAAGGAAATTATGGTTGGACTCGGGGCTATTCTGCTCAGCTTATTTATCATTGGTGCGGGCGTGTTGATCGCTGCAAAAGTTAGGTTTAACATTTTCCCACCGACGAAAGATACGAACCGGATCGCTGTCTCGATGCAATTCCCAGAGGCCACGACCATCACTCAGGCAGAGTCATACACCGACGATGCAGTAAAAACAGTCAGTAAATCTATCAGTGATAGTTTTGTGTCGGCATCGAGCTATGGTTCAGCTGGTGCAACATACGCTTGGTTTGATGTAAATTTGGTTGACTATAGTGAACGAGCGGTGACGGCACCAGAATTGGTAGACCGAATAGAAAAAGATTTTGCAACGTCTAGTACGGCGTCGGTTACGGCAGAGCCGATCGATATTGGTCCTCCCGCTGCAGACTTTCAAGCACGGATTCAATCGGACACTAACCGAGAAGGTGCCGCTAAACTTGCTGCCGACATTGCGAAGTACCTACAGACGACAACGCTTGAGCGTATCGATGGAAGTACAGTCAATTTTGACAAAATATCAGTTGCAAACTCCTCGAGTTATGTACGAAATGACGGCAAGTCGTACATTGGTGTTACGGCGAGTTTCAAAGACGAAGACACGTCTAACCTAGTGACACTGACAAAAAGTGCTGTCGAAAAAGAATTCCCCGAGACGAAGGTTGAAAGTTACGGTCTAGACAAGGCCGCACTGACCTATGACTTCGGTCAAGAGGATGACAACCAACAGAGTTTCAAGACGATGTTACTCGCTTTTCCGGTGCTACTACTCGTCATATATTTGGTGCTCGCAGTAGAATTCCGCAGCCTTTTGCAGCCACTCATCATATTTATGGCCATTCCTTTTAGCTTTTTTGGCATCGCGCTGGGGCTGTATTTGACCGATAACGAATTTAGCTTTTTTGCACTGCTCGGGTTCTTTGCGCTCATCGGTCTGAGTATAAAAAACACTATTCTGCTGACCGATTATGCCAACCAGGCGAGGGCAGCAGGAAAGAGCGCCGTAGAGGCTGCACATGATGCCTTGGTCGAGCGATTCCGTCCACTCATTGCAACGAGCCTGACTGCTATCGTTTCGCTTGTTCCGTTGGCGATAGCCAGTCCGTTTTGGCAAGGGCTTGTGGTGGTGTTGATCGGTGGATTGCTTTCGAGCACGATCATGGTTATTACGGTGTTCCCGTACTATTATCTCGGTAGTGAGTATCTGCGAGTATCTACCCGCAGGAAAAACCGACGGTAGACTGCTATATAACTGATTTTAAACTCTGGGTAATAGTGATACAGTATCGGTAGCAAATGTAAACGGAGATTTTTACGATGTCAGAGCACAAACTCAAGGCTACAAAGTCAGCGGATGCCAGCGCGGCGGAAACAAAAACTGTTGACGAAAAGGTAACGTCAGAGCGACAAAAAATTGCAAAAGGTGGGTTTTTCCTGCGCGGTGCTGAGTGGATACTGGCCAGGTTTGCACTCACTCGGAACAAGTACCAAAACTGGACAAAAGCACGGCGTATTATCGTGGGCTGGCTCTGTTGGCTCATCGTGTTACCCATCATCCCCATCGCAGCCGCTATCATCTGGTACGTACATGACCCCGAAGGTTTCAAAAAGAGCCCCTGGGCGAAAGCCCGTGTCGGTGTGGCGGGACGCGGGGCGGGGTATGCTGGTATGGTTGTGACTAATCAACCGGTTGTCGACTGTAATGGTAAATACTCAATTTGCCAAACTGCTGCCGACGGGGAATCTGCCGGTGACGCTAGCTCTGCTAACACGGCTACCGATGCGGCAAAGTCAAAAATAGCAAGCCAAACAGTGAGCAAGGCATCAAACGGGCGCACGTTTGCAAACTGTACCGATGCATTTAATGCTGGAGTATTTAACATCAAGCGTTCTGATGGGGCATATCAGTCAAAACTCGACCGAGACAGCGACGGTATCGCCTGCGAGAAATAATCGGTTACGTAGTATAGCTATTTGAAGCAAGGAGCGACGATATGGATTTAGGAAAGTTA
>CAZLLY010000058.1:4944-7059 GCA_964560755.1 uncultured Candidatus Saccharibacteria bacterium
CATTTGGACATATGATGAACCCTGAAGATTCAGATGCGAAAACGACCAAGAAAAAAACGAGTACAAAAAAATCTACGGCCAGTAGCCCACTTGATAGTGTCGTTGATAGCGTCGATGACGCGGTAAAAAGCAAGCTGCCTGACGGTGTCGTGACCGATATCGCCGAAAGTACACTCGACCAGAACAAAGACGGACATATTGTCGACGACCTACTTCGCATGGGTGAAAACCTTATAAACAAGAAAAAATAGACCAACAGAGCACATCTCGGAGGATTATCCTTCAACATGCAAGGAATTTTCGACGTGGGATAGCACCATTTTCCTGATTGTAATGCTATACTATGCCGTATGAATGAAGAAAAAATCACCGAAGAAATAGTGGAAATGACAGAAACGACTGAAGCCCAGGCTGGTAGCGAATACAAGGAAACAGATGTTTTTGCCTGGGCGAACAACCTGGTGCAATACAAAGACGAGCTAAAAGTTGAACTATTTTTTATCTCAAAGAATTATGTTTTGTACAGAACGGCACTGTCTGACGGTCTCAAAAAGCAGCTAGAGCCAATTTTTATCGACGAAATGCTTGAGTACATACTTGATGGTGCAGACGCGGGGCTTATCGTACGAGGTTTTGAGGACGCCGAAGCCGAGCAGGGCGTTTTGCAGCGCACGCAGGTGAGTAAGGTCGAAAAACTGACCGAGACACTCGGTTGGTTGAAAACACAGGAACGTGAAATCGTGGTGTTTAAAGAAGAAGAGCACGATATCAACCACATGAAAGGAGTTCTGGCACGCGTAACACACCCAGAAATGAAGCAGTCGTTTTATGTTGCGAAGGTTTTACCAAAATCGCAAGTCATGAAAGGTAAGACAGGCTGGATGCTCAGGAGCGACAAATTTGTACCGTTTGACGCAGAGGCTGCACTTCGTCTGCCGAGCGACCCGCAGATGCTTGTGCTCGAAGGCGACTTGTATGTTTTTAGTCAGGCAAAACTTAAATCGTTATTTGGCTATGACGCCAAAGAGGCGGCTATTGCTGAGTCAAAGATTCGTGAGATTGAGGAAGCATACGGCCTGAAGTTCGCCGAAGGCGTTGGCATAAATGCGCTCGTCAAAGGCAAAAAAGCCTTGATTCAGAAGCTACAAAAACTCGAGGTGGGCAAAGTGACACAGGAGCAAGCCCTCGACTACGCCGAGGAAATGGACCTCGAGCTCATGCCAGACGAGCAGGGTAAGATTATCATCATGGACGACAAAGATCTTTCGACGTTTGTTAACATCATAAATGAAGATTATTGGGTGTCGCCACTCACCGGCGAACGCTACGAAATCATCAAAAAACGTCCGCTCAAAGCAAAAACCGAAGAAGAAATGATACTATCAAGCGGCGTGTAGGTGCGACCTATGGCAGGTAAAAACACTCGTGCAGGATATTTTGAAAAATCAGTGGGCGCCCTAAAGGGGCTGGGTTATCTTTCGGCATTTGTACTTTTTGCAGCAGGTATCGTCGCGCCACTGATTGACCCAATATCAGATATGGCAGAGCGTTGGCGAAAATCTTGACCTGGCCTTCGATTCGCTCAAAAGGTATACTGTAAGATAACACTTACCAAGGAGGGTTGATGCGGCAGGCACAAGCACTGGCGGTTATGATGCGCGGCGACTCAGTATTTCTGACGGGAGCACCAGGAGCTGGCAAAACATATGTTTTGAACCAGTATATTAAGCTTGCAAAAAAAGCGGGAAAAAATGTAGCTGTTACCGCGAGTACGGGCATCGCTGCAACGCACATTGGCGGCACAACTATTCATAGTTGGTCGGGGCTTGGTATAAAAGACACGCTCAGCGAATGGGATTTGAATAAATTAAAGGCCAGTGCAAAACACGTAAAACGTTACAATGCGACCGATGTCCTGGTCATAGACGAGGTTTCTATGCTACACGGTGCACGGCTCGACATGGTAAATGTCGTCGCAAAGGCGCTCCGTCAGAGCCCGGAACCATTTGGTGGTATGCAAATATTGCTTGTCGGCGATTTATTCCAGCTGCCGCCGATAACGAGAGGAAGTGATGCGGTTGATTTTGTACATCATAGCGCTGCCTGGCATGAGCT
>CAZLLY010000059.1:0-6619 GCA_964560755.1 uncultured Candidatus Saccharibacteria bacterium
GCCAGCCACTGGGACAGTTGGTTCTCTGGGGCGGAGGGCTTGATGCGTTATATGATACGCCAGTAACAGCGACGCTGACATATGACTTGGTGCTCGGTCCTGATAAGCTCGTTAAACTATTAAGAGGTAATGCTAATGGCCCCTCAACCCATACCTTGCCTGGAATGCCGACGAACAAACGTGCTAGGAAGCAAGCACCAAAAGTCAGACGGAAGGGGTTTCCAACGAACCAGGGTGAGTCGAGTCTCCCAACGCCACCGAGCTTCACATTTAGCCGCTCTAATGAAAAAAGTGTTCTAACGTACCCAGAGTCAGCGTATGGGTTATTCGGCCAGTTTCCATTGGCCGAGGGCTAGGCTGTCGAGGGCGTAGGGGCCGAAGTGGGTGCGGTGGAGGCTGGTAACGGTATACCCGAGGGAGGCAAAGGTGCGGCGAATCTGGCGGTTGCGGCCTTCTTGCATGGTGATTTCGTAGAAGTAATTGGTCGGTGGCAGGCGGTACGGCGGCGGGGCGATGTCATAGCGCTGTGTTTCGCCCCTTTCGCTAGGTTTTAGGGCAGATTTCAATTCTCCGCTGTTTTTTTGACGCTGCGGTGACCCTGGGCTAACATCTATCTTAGTGACTAAAAATTGGCTGTTTCCATCGTCGAGCATGACGCCGCGGTCGCTGATGATCTGTTGGTGGAGTGGCTGCAATGGTCTGTCGAGCGTTATTTCGTAGTGTTTCGTTTTGGCGTACCTGGGGTGCGTGAGCTGTTCGGCGAGCTGGCCATCATTGGTGAGTAGTAGTAGCCCCGAGCTGTCTTTGTCGAGCCTACCAACGGGGTTTAGGTGGTGGTACTCTGGCGGCAAAAGGTCGTATATCGTGAGGCTTCCCTGCCCGTCTCGGCTACACACATAGCCTGTGGGCTTGTTGAACATAATAGTAGTCATGGTGACTGTTGGCTGCAAAATGCGGCCGTCTAGCGTCACTACGTCGGTCTCACCGACATCTTGCCCGGCTGTAACGGGGGCATCGTTGACCCGAACTCTGCCGGCCGCAATGGCTGCATCGGCGGCGCGGCGACTAAGACTTGACGCTGCAGCTATGTATTTATTAACGCGCATGCAAACAGTGTAGCACCGATAACAGCGATGCCTTGCCTAAAAAACCATAGCCCAGGTTTATTGTACCTGGGCTATTTGGTTAGATACTACTCAAATGAGTATCTCGTGGCAAGCTTTTATTACTTAGAATGATGGCTGGAATGACTTAATATTACAGCTCTTTTCTGCATTCTGGACCGCATAATCTGCTAGTTTTATCTTTGAAGATTTTTGACTTTTACTGAGCGTGGGAGAGTTGCGAATGTAGGCCTTGTACGCATTGTTGTCTTTTTTATACTGCTTCATGACAGAGGAATAGTTTGTCTTACTTTTCCGGGCAGTTGCTCGTGATTTCGCGCCAACCCCGGTGTACTTGACCCACCCCGAACATGTTGGCTTTGATGGTCTTACCATGTATGACACTTGGGCCGGGCTCTTGTAGTTCAAATGTTTACACACTTTATAACCAACAGTAGGATTCCCGAGGGCTTTTACATATTGTCCGCCCTTACAAGCGGCATCACGCTGTTTGTTGATAGCTGCGCTGTAGCCGCGTGCACAGAGTTTGCCCCATGCAGCCGAGTTAAGGCTAGTCTGCCCTGTCTTTTGTTTGAGCTTTGCACGTGTGTTATTACCGAAAACACCATCATGCGAGGTGCCGATCATATATTGCGCATAGCGTACACACTCACTTCTTGCTCCAATAGAAAATGTTCTATTTCTACATTTTGTTGCTGCGCTGCTGCTGCGCTGCATGATGACGCCACCAATACCTCCCACGACCAGTACGGCGATAATAGGCAGCAAGAAGTGATGGCTTACTCCTCTGATATCTAGTTTTTTGAACATTTGTTCCCCTTTGGTTTTTTATGAAATATGCTATTTACAGAAATGACGTTGTTTGGCTTACCGATGGGCGGGATGGGTTTTAGCGAGTATCTGTGCCGAAGTTCACGGGCGCAATGCTAAATGTTGGTGCAGATTTGATGCGGTATGTTGGGTAATAGTTTTTGTATGCCGCCTGATCGGATTTGTATTGTGAAAGAATTGCTTTATATTGGCTGGACTGTTTGTAGGCATCAACTGCTTTTTTTGCTTTATTGTACGAGCCAACACCTTTGTATGTCCGATGCGTAGCACAGGACATTTTATTTGGTTTATTGGGGGAACCGTTAGAATTTTTCCCTGCGTCTTTGTACGTTCTTTTGACACATACTCTGTATCCGACGGTTGGGTTGCCGTTTTTTGCTATCCCTTTCCCGTCGCAGGCAGCTTTTTTGCTTGCTGAGTTGCTGAACTTTGAACTACATAGCGCTTTCCATCCTGTGCTAGGTGTTAGAGACGTGTAACCCGTCTTTGCCTTTAAACGCGCCTGAGTATTTTTACCAAGGACAGCATCGGCATCTGCACCGACCATACGCTGTGCGTAGCGGACACACTCACTCCGAGCCATATAGCCAAAGCTCCGCGAACGACATAGTGTCGCCGCACTACTGGCCTTAAGCATTACATAACCACCTATACCTGCGACCATAAACACAACTAATACAGGTAGTAAGAAGTGATGGCTAACGCCTTTTTTGTTTAATTTTATTTTCATAATAAAGCCTTTTTATTGTTATACAACTATTTTGAGCCTAGCAAAGTAGTTATGCTTTGTCAAGTCAATATGGGCAGTTTTTAAAATAAATTGCTTTTTATCATAAAAAATGATATACTAGAAAGATACTATGACCGTGGCAAGAACTCTACAAAGGCCAGTAATGGCTGTCGCAGCTTGCCTTGGCCTGCTAACAACTAGTTGCAGCGCTGAGGCACCTCTGCCGCCTACGAGCGAAACAAGCTCTGTAACACAGTCATCATCTGAGTCACGCTCGCAGGCTCCAATCGCAAAGAAAATACTACAATTGGTTTTTGTTGAAACCAAGGGGGGTATGAGCAGCATCCCCGGCGAAGAGGGCCGGGACATAAGAAGTCAGGCCTCGAAGTACATACATGATGACCCAGACGTAAAACTAGAGCTCGCACGTAATATATCTGCGGCGACCTTTGGCCGACTCAAGATTATGGGCGTGAATGTTGACGTTGCCCGTAAAAAGACCCCTCTAGTGTCCAAGGGGTGTTTTGACTCTATATACTCAGGGCCAGACTCGGATGCAGTTGATGCTGCTACGAAGTCTTTCGGTGGTCGGAACGAGATATTGGCTGCGGTTGTGATGGCGGGGAGCTGTAGTGACGACGACGATACCTATATAGCTGGGTATGAAATAGACGGAGAGACGCCAGCCGTAATGGCGCGTGGTATAGATGACAGAGGTAAGTTTGCGGAAACAATTTTGGAAGAATACGGACATAGCAAGGGGCTTTCGCATGCGGGTGTTGCGGTGTGCGATAACCCTGAGCGGGCCACTGGCTGTACGACCGATCAAACCGGTGATGAAGGCATCATGAGTTATAACGATACCAAACCCTATTTTTCCGCTCCGGAGCTTGCAAAACTCGGGTTACTTCGTGATTCTGAAATCGTTGAGCTTCCAATATCGACGCAGAAAATCAGTATTTACGACGTAGCAGATAGCTCTTCGAAGCCAAAAGTCATGAAATTCCCTACCATGTTCAACGGCAAAAAAACGACAGGATATATATCATACGAGGGTGGGAGTTTACAGCTCCGCTACGACAAACCCGCGTCAGATGGCCAAGTGCTTGACGGGCAAGACCCTGATAGGTCACTCGTCAGAGTGGACCACGCGTTTGAAATTGGCGACACTATCACGATGGGAAATGATGGGGCTGTTACGGTACTTAGTATCGGCGGTACTCTGTCTTTGTTGGTGAGTGAATAAAGGACTAGTATACCTCTTCATTGACATGGCAATATCCAGACTCACGACGGTGTTAGGTGGTATGAAAGTAGAAATAAACTCAAGATACGGTTAGTGTATCTTGAGTTTATTGTGCGCTTAGTTCTTTCTAGTTAAGTACGCATACATCGTGCGTTGCACGCTTGTTTCTCCACTCGGATTGGTGTTCCATGGATTTGCTTATCACGTGGGCGCCACCACCAATCGCATTGCATTTGGTCTTGAGCGTAGTCACAGCCATTGATGTTGTTAGATATGATTGGGTGAGGTTGTAGGCACTACGTGCTTTATCATATTTTGCTTGAGCCGTTTCGTTTCGGGCGTATATTGCCCGTCTTGCATTTCCATCCTCTACTCTTTTGGATTTGATGACTAGGTTAGGTTTTGCTGGAAATTGCACATAGTTGAAGGTCTTAACCGAAATTTTATATGCGTTTTTGTCTTCGCATGTTTTTTTTGTGCTATTGTATACTTCGCCTATCTTTGCACAGTACGCCCTTCGTTGAGCTGTTGTCATTTTGCTGAAGGAAGTAGTTTTCTTGCTGGAATTATTTACGCTTACCTTATACGTAGGATGTATCCCCATCTTCGCCCATGTTTTTGGGCCGACTGTACCATCAGCGTACAAACCATGTGCTTTTTGCCATACTTTCACTTTCGCTTTCGTATTATCGCCATAGATACCGTCTTGTTTGGCGCCTACTTTTCTCTGGATTGCTTTAACGCACGGCTTTACATTGTAGTTCTTATAACGGCCTACGATTATACTTGAGCACTTCCTCGTTTCTGAATATGCGCTACTGCTGCGCTGCATTATGACACCACCTATACCGGCCACGACCAGTACGGCGATAACGGGCAGCAAGAAGTGATGGCTTACTCCCCTGATATCTAGTTTTTTGAACATTGAGTTCTCCTGTTTTATGTATTGTTACCTACAGAGGTAGCATACTGTTTATGTTTATGCGTAGTCAACAATATTTTTTAGATATGTAAATATAGCCTAGCGTAGCGGAACGAACTACATCTAAGTGATGTGGTAAATAATACTACGTCGTTAACGTCGCTTAACGGGGGTTATAGTGCGATAGTGTTGGGGTCGACGGCTGATTCTTCTGACTCTACGGGTGCGATAGCATCAACCACGGTCGGCTTTGGGTTTTCAGCTGCTACGGCAGCTTCTTTGGCTTCTTCTACGGCGAGTAACGCTTCGAGGTCTGGGGTGCCACTTTCGATGTCACTTAGTGGCTGGATGACTTTTCGGCCGGCGATCTGGTTTGAGGAGTCGCCAGAGGCTTCGTCGACGGAGGTTGCGGGTGTCCTTGGTTCTAGGGGTGTGGACGGCGGCGTATCGATGGGCTCGGCGGTAACGGGCTCTGTAGTCGGTGAAACGTCTGTCGTAGTAGCTTCGACACCGGTGAGTTTGCTGATGGCGTCATCGAGTATGGTGTCGTTTGTAGTTGGGGCTGTAGCGGGACTGTCGGCTGTAGTGCCGGTGTCGTCACTTGCCGCAAATGCTGCTATTTGGTCTTCGATAGCTTTTTCCTCTGCCTCGATCGTTTGTGCGACGACTGGGGTGACAACGGGAGACGCGGCGACCGGTTCGACCTCTGGGACTTCAACGGGTGCGACGTCTGCTACTGCGGCTGGCTCTGGTGTGGTTATTTCGGGTGTGGTTTCGACTACGGGCGCGTCAGATTGATCGTCTTGGTCGTCGTCAGAAAGTAACTGTGCTGCCGGTGACACCTGCGGAACGATAGGGTCTGGGTCGGCAACGGTGACGGTTGCAGTAGCGTTTGTAGATGCTGGGTCTGGAACAGATGCCACGACGGGGTCTGCAGTTACTGGCTCAGAAACGATAGCGGCAGGCGCTACCGGTGCTGGTGCAGGGATTACCTCTGGCTCAACGGCTGCTGCAACGATTGGCTCTGCAGTTGGCTCGGTGACTGGCGCGGGGATGGCCGGTGTAGGCTCTACGGGTGCTGGGTCTGTCTGTGGGGCTGGTACGGGCGTCGCGACCTCTTCTGCCGCCGCTGCTGCTGTTTGGGCCGTCGGTGCAGTTACGCTGCCGGGTGCGCCAGAAAGGAGTTCTTTTGCTGCGTTGACGATGTCCTCGAGGGTTACCTGTGACTTCACGAGGTATTTGTCGGCGCCGAGGTTATCGGCACGGCCGCGGTCCTCTGCCTGGCCAAGTGCAGTCAGCATGATGACTTTTGTGTCACGAAGTTTGTCGGTGTTACGTAAGATGTCGAGCATCTCGAAACCACTAACGCGTGGCATCATGACGTCTGAAATAATCAGATCTGGTTTGGCTAGGTTGGCGATGGTCAGAGCCTCTTCGCCGTTTTGTGCGGTTGTTATTTCGTAACCTTCGGCGGTGAGTCTAGCTTCGTATATCTCACGCAGGTTGTTATCATCTTCGACGAGTAGTACTTTGGCCACGCTGTTTTGCCCTCTTAGTTAAACGCAGTTATGTTTATGCACGTAGTATACCAGAAACGCAAATATGTCGCGACATAATATATAGGGCTGCATATTGACCATACGTACGTGGGTTGTCGAACATGATTGTAGAGTTAAGAGTTATGAGATAAGAGTGGGAGTTGTACCGACTCTGTCGGTGATTTCGGCTGGATTCCCGCGTCCGCGGGACTGACGAAGCCCCAAACT
>CAZLLY010000060.1:0-4710 GCA_964560755.1 uncultured Candidatus Saccharibacteria bacterium
GTATCTTTACGACAAGACTGAGTACAAAAAACCTCCACGAAATTTCCTATAGCTCGAATTGCTTGATTTTAGTGAAAAGGAATACAAAAAACTCTTGGAGTTAGTCAATAGCTCTACACCCTACCAACAGCAGAACCTGGAAGTGTTTGATAGTCTTGCTATTAAAGATATTTTGTCGCACCTCGAGGATTGGCATGAGCTGGTATTTGCATAGGAAGACTAAGGTATGGACGGAGGCAAACCTGTCATGCCTACCGAAGACTATATCTGGAAAGATTTACCTACGTTCAATGAGATGCTTTACAAGAAGTCAAAAGATAAAAGCCTCGCCGATGTAGTAAGCGTGTTCGAAAAAAGCCACACCAAAGGCAAGTTTGCTTGTTATTATGCGTCGAGTACATCAAGCCACTATGTTTGAGCAAGTGATTTACTGAAAAACTGCAAAGCGGATATAATAAACACTGTCAATGAAATTCACAGATATTCTAAATGGTATAGAAACACATCATGAAGCGGTTTCCGCAGTCGCAAGCCTGATAGCTGCTATCGGCGCAATTGCAGCAGCAATTTTTGCGGCAACCTCATTTGCAAAACTCAAAAAACAAGTTCATCTTCAGGAGGAACAACTCGAGCAATCTCAAAAGGAATCGCGTATTCGTCTCCTTAGTTCAGTAACTGATGTAAAAGACCCTGTCTATGCTATGCGTGCAAAATACTTACTAGACAAGACTATCCTCATGTCCGCAGGTTTAATCGATGATGACGAGTCAATCGAACGTCTCGGCCCACGTGTGGTTCAATCGACAAAAGAGCGATATGCGACACGCGCGATAGATACTCAAGATGCGTATTTTAAAGACAAGGATTATTATAAAGTTAAACTTGGAAGCCCCACCCTTAATAGAAAAGTCTACGAGCAATATGCAAAGACGATTTTTAATAACTGCTGTTTTGATGTAGTAGGCTGGATGACTACTTATCGAGCAAATATAAACCCAATAACAAACGGTTACGGAGACCAGCACTTAGATGTCGCTCTTTTGATTGACAAGATTTCTTTTGATAAACTCCCTATCAATGATTATTGGGAAGGGTATTTTCTATTCAATGATTATCCGACAGGAAAAGTTATCCGGCAAAAGTTCAGGGTGAAAAAACTCAAAGCAATAAAAACATCACTGGAGGTCAGTGTTGATCTCTCAAAGAAAATAACCGTTGTCAAGGATATGGAAGCCTCGTGGCTCCTGAAAGACGACATTATCCATGAATTAAATGCTGACGGTTTTCCAGACGAACGCGGAGAGTATGATCCTCTTGGCTAAATCTAAATAACTAGCACTTTGCGCGGCAGCTTTGCCGCCTATAGCGACGCCCAAGCTCGTGTGGGGTTTGCTTTCGTCACTAAGGTTGGGTCGTGTTTACAGCATAGCTTAATAAACGTTGCGGGAGAGTAAAGCATTTATGCGGGTAAGCCTGTGCCGCGCGAAAGCATTATCGGGTTTAATCGCCAGCGCCATCTCGTAGAAATTTTGTGCTTCCTTGAAGTTACCTCCTTCGTCGTACATTGTCCCGAGGCCCATGGGGATATCATCAGTCTCAGGATCGACCGCCAGTGCCGCTTCAAAGAGTATCTTTGCCGCTCCGAGATTGCCTACTCTGCGGTATGTTCTCCCGAAGTTTGCAAGCGTATTAGCACTCTCAGGATCGACCGCCAGTGCCGCTTCAAAGAGTATCTTTGCCGCTCCGAGATTGCCTACTCCATTGTGCGCTGCTGCGAGGTTTGCGAGTGCATCGGAATATTGCATTAATCTAGCATCGCCGATCTGTGTCCGACGGTAGTTTCTGAATGATTTATGAGGAGGTGACCCAAAATGAATACTCTGAGGTGTTTTCTGGGTGTCGTGTAGCTTTCCAGGAGAATCTGAGTCAATCATATCCCGTATGTTGCTGTCTTTAGCGTGGTGATAGCCTGGCGTAGCATCTGACAGGTAAAAGTCATCGCTTGCAGTGCGATACGCAAACATTGAGTGGTAACGGAGCCGTACGGCAAAGCAGTTGATACCCACCTCTGTTAATAGGCGCACGGCAATAGTTGCCGCACCCAGGCAATTGAGTTGCCGCAAAGCAATAATTGCCGATGGTGAATCCCCAGGATCTTTATAGGGATATCCTTGTGTGAGGGCTTGACGCACGTTTTCAACCAGTCTACACTCAAACTCTGCAATTTCGCCACGGGTAACGTTGCTATCAGCGGCGCGTAGGGCTGCAAGCTCAACTTTCCATTTGTCGAGCTGCAGATATTCATAAAGCGTTTGCTCTTGGCCCTCTACATAGCTTGGTGCACCGAGCTGGTGCGATACCATGTCCACGCCGCGATCGTACACCGCTGCCATAAGCGGGTTTGTAGCACGTATACCGCCATAAATTGCATTGACAGTTTTTTGTGCGAATAATTGCTCAGCAAATCCGGGGTTCTCGACATCTGACCGCGAAAATAGTCGAGCCAGTGTCTTATTTCGAACTGCGTCCGGAATCTTTCCGTGTTCATTTGCACGTTTTTCGTATACTTCATCTCCTAGGATCCAACGCTCGGTGGCTTCGATATCGAGCGGTTCATTGCAATTTTTATTTGCTCGCTCTGGGTCGAGAGCACGAGCGATTTCGTCGTAGCGCAAAGCGTAATCGCGTAAGTTTTCGGCGGTATCACTCTCTTTCTCGTCTGCTTGCATAGCAAAATATCGTGATGCGTTTGCAAACTGCTCGGCATCACCAGCAAGCGCGGCGCGAAATACCTCGCGCTGCTCTGGTCGGTCGGCATAGGTGTCATCTGCGAGCATATGCGCCGTAGCGATTGCTTTCTCAAACGTCAATGATTCTGGTAGGTGGAGGGTTATGCTCTCGCCGTCCGAAGCGATCATTGGCTCCTGATCACTTGAAATAGCTAGTTTGATGTGATCGTTGTAGGCGCACCAGTCGCCAAAGACCTCGCGGCTGAGGTCGGTTGGAAACTGTTCGATATTGAATACACCAAAAACCATCTGTCCAAGATGAGTAACACTCTTCGCATGCTCAGTAGTATCTATTTCGGGCAGACGAGGGTCCTGCATGAATTCTGGTGTATGCATATACTATATATTAACATATTTACTGCATTTTTGTCAACTGTTTCGTACTAACTCAGCGCTACTCTCAACCACCTAACGCAACACAAGCCTATCGGGTATCGCCTCTCCTTTCTCTGCTAATAATGCACTGAGCTGCTCATACGGTGTATGGAAACCCAAGGCTTTTCTCGGTCGGCCATTGAGCAAGTCTTGGACGTACTTTACCTCTTCGGATGTAATCCTCTTGAAGTTAGTGCTTCTAGGGAAGAACTGTCGAATAAGTCCATTGGTATTCTCATTGGCACCACGCTGCCATGGACTTTGCGGGTCTGCGAAGTAGACTCGCATATTGGTGTATTGCGTGAAGAGTGTATGTCTGGCCATCTCACTCCCCCGATCGTAGGTGAGAGTGAGCTTCATCTGTTCAGGTAAACTCTGTAGTTCCTCGGCAAAACGCTGAGCAATATGCTCAGCTTGCTTACTTTCTACCTGCACGAGGATTACCGTTCGGGTGGTGCGCTCCACAAGAGTACCAAGTGCCGAATGGTTACCAGCGCCCATAATGAGATCTCCTTCCCAGTGACCGGGTATGATGCGGTCTGCGACCTCACGTGGCCTCTCCTCAATACTGACCAGATCTGGAATATCACTCTGCTTTGCAGCTCCTCCTCGAGAGGGGCGGATGCCACGGTTGTACTTGTGTTGTCGAAGTGTTGCCTTGAGTTCTTTCTTGAGACTGCCACGAGCCAAGCAAAACACATAAGTGTAGATGGTCTCGTGAGATATACGCATACTCATGTCATTAGGATACTCAAGTTTGATCCGCTCAGCTATCTGTTGTGGCGACCAACGCTCATTCAAGAGCTTACCTTCGACATACTGGCTTAAACGCTCATTGGCTAACAACTTGGGTATTTGTTTACGGTGACGTTTCTTTTGCGCCACTTCTTCGGCAAACGTTGCTCGGTACGACTTAGGGTTGTAACGAAGTCTCGTTATCTCACGACTGACCGTGCTTGGTAACCGACCAATACCTACAGCAATCTCCCGCTCAGTTTTATGTGCGGCAAAGCCTCGGCTAATCTCTTCACGCTCTGCTAACGTTAATCTTTTGTAACTCATGGTAGTTTGTAGCGTACCAGGTGAAATTGCTTATGTTGCATTGGGTTTTAGAGAGTAAGACCAAATACATGTAGGGCATAACAAACCTGAATTACGAACGTTTTTCCACGTCAAGAATCAGCACTTATACCCTAGGGCATGGCGCACAATGACGCGCCATATGTAAGTTTGGGTTTTTCAGTGGCACCTTTCATACAGATTAGGGTATACTAGACAGGCGATTTAATTTAATAAGCTACCTGGTAGCAAATAATGAGAGGGGACGACATGGTTACAGGATATTGCGTTAAGTGCAAGGAAAAAGGTGTTGAGCTAACAAACGCAGAGATGCACCAAACTGCTAAAGGCGGTTTCATGGCTAAAGGCAAACATGAAAAATGCGGAACAACTGTTTGCGCAATGATGTCTAAAGAAAATGCCGAAAAAGCCGTCAAAGACGGCGTAAAAAAGTCCTTCTAGGACTCAAGGCGAGAAAATATAACCT
>CAZLLY010000060.1:4720-6599 GCA_964560755.1 uncultured Candidatus Saccharibacteria bacterium
GCAGTACACCAAAAAACCGACCATTGGTCGGTTTTTTCTTTGATGCAAAATCATTCCTTAACTCTAAATCTTGTCGAAATAGATCTGTTACATCCTAGCCCGCACAAAAATCATTTCATGTTCTTCGCCTGTTGGGTTGTGAATCTTATGTTCTATGTTCGCGGGGAATATAAAAACATCGCCAGCTGAGTAACCATATATACCATCTTCATCATGTACCTCGCCGGAGCCTTTGAGTACCACCATAATTTCTTCGACGCCATCATGATGATGCCAATCAAAAGTTTTACCAGCTGGCAGATACCCGTGAGTCATCGCCTCTAGGTTAGTCCCCGCAAGATGATCTGAGCTCGCGTACACTTTCCTCGCACCTGCCCCACCATGTGCTTCTTCTTTTGGAATATCCTGCGCGTTTCGTTTGATTACTTTCATCTGTCTTATTTTAGCACCCATCCACGGTATTAATCATTTAACAGGTTGCCGAAGGATTGTTTTGAGTTTTGATGCATCCACTTTTCGTGGGTCATTTAGGTATATTTCATGATGCAGGCCGTTGAACTCAAGTTTTTGCGATGGCATAAACTCATGGTGTAGGTAGGAAAGTTTTGCCGCTTCATCATCATAGCTACCCACATGGAGTAACTGAAGACAACGACCTTCGTCAAATTGTTTAATGTATAGTTGCGATAGCGCAGGCAAAACCTTTTTCTTCCCTGCTTGTTTTATAGCTTCCGAAATTACTTCTGGTGAAATCCAGTCAGGCTCCATGACCATCATCGTCCACTTGTATTTGTCCTTTTTACCAGACTCAAATACCGACATGTCATCTGCATACCATAGACCTTCAAGACTTGAAACAACGTAATCTTTACTCATTTCGCGTTTGCTCATAAACTTCACCGCATATGAAACCGAAAATAATGCCTCTACGGCCTGCGAGTAATCAACTGAGGTGTTCGGGTCGCTCAAGCCATCAATCATCAGAAAATTCATCTCAGGGACATCTATGGCCTCCCAATCTGTATTTTTGGGATTATAGAGTACTTTAAGTTCTTTTTTGAAGTCAATCTTATCCTAGACTAACTATAGCAAATATTTACTGTCGATACTTACCGAGCAGAACAACCATCCTAATCCTGCCCTAAAGAAGGCCGGACTCTACGCGGCCCAGCACCCGCCCAGCACACAAGAAATAGCTCGTTACTTGCGAACCAGTCCAATCAACCGAATAATCTGGCAAGATGGGTAATAACTTATCGCTTGAAAGATTTGATAGTAACGAAGAGTTCAATTACCAGAAATAGTGAGAGTGAGGCGTAGGTCGTTGTATTTACGGGTGCTTGTGGTGCTTCAGGCAAAAAGAGGCGATACAAGCCCAACGCTACCATCGACCAAGCCGACAAAGTGATGAGCAACGGCCATTTTGTGGTCCAAACATTGTGTCGGGAGACGAGGTAGGCTCCGAAAACAAGGAGCATAAAGCCGTTTAGATATACAACGTGCGCGCTAATGGGAGTACGATAGATGTGTAGGGTAACGAGTTCCGACAGAAACAGCGCCGACAAAACCGGACCCACGATTTTACCGACTTTTTTCGAGGCAGTATAGTCAAATGTATCACGAGACATACATGCATTTTACCTTACCGTTGGATAATTCAACATAGCTTACGACCGCTCTATGCCGTTAATCTGCGCGGGCAATGAGTTTTCGGTCCGAGCATCGCGTTATGCCATGCTACAATTGTAGAGACAGGTACACATCAGCGGGAGGATGTTCATGCAACCACAAGAAGACACAGCCACAACCGAAAAACCACAGGCAGTTCCATCACCACCACAGAAGCATCCACGTTCATTCCGGCGGATAGCGCGAGGCC
>CAZLLY010000061.1:0-6496 GCA_964560755.1 uncultured Candidatus Saccharibacteria bacterium
TGTCTTATCTCTTACCTCAAAACTCATATATACTACATATATGGCATTTGAGGACTACAAAGAAAAAGATTCTGTCGTGATTGTCTACACCGGTGAAGGCAAAGGCAAAACCAGTGCCGCCGTCGGGCTAATGGCGCGCGCCCTGGGCAACCGTTGGAACGTGGCGTTTATACAGTTCATAAAAGTCTGGGGGGTTGGCGAACACACTTTCATACGCGACATCATGCCACTCTACAAAGACAAACTGCTGTTCGTCAAAGGTGGACGAGGTTTTTACGATGCGGGTGAACTGAGCGAGGAAGACGTCAGCACGGCCGACCACCAAGCTGCAGCCACCGAAACATACACCACCGCACTCGAGGCGGCTACGTCGGGCAAATACAACGTCGTCATCTGTGACGAGATAAACAATGCCGTCCATGATGGACTACTCACCGTAAAACAGCTGAAAGATCTAATCGTGCAAAAGCATCGGGGAACCAGCCTCTGCCTAACGGGTCGAGATTTCCCAGACGAGCTACTAGACCTCGTCGATATTGCCACAGACATGACCAAAATCCGTCATCATTTCGACGATAAATTTATCGCAAACAAAGGCATCGACTACTAGTTTTACCTGGGATGACAATATTACAGAGGCGGTTTTAACCTCATTTTACAAAAGGTGTATAGTGATACCATGTCGAAACATGAAGTCACGGGACAGAAGTCAAACCGTAAAAAGCCTAGATCGAAGTGGATAGTGTGGGGCGCAGTAGCCCTCATCGTACTCGGCGTGGCTGTATACAAACTAGGCTGGACCAGACCGATCGACCCAACAATATTTCTACGGTTTGAGCCCGGCTCATACGAAATAAAAGCCTTCCGCGACGGCGACACTATCGTCGTTGACATGAACGGCACCGAGGAAACGGTGCGGTTCATAGGGGTTGACACGCCCGAAACCCACAAACCAAATGCACCCGTCCAGTGCTATGGTCCCGCAGCGAGCGCCTATACAAAACAGCGTGTTGGTAGCAGTAAAGTCCGACTCGTTTCCGACCACCTCACGACCAACCGCGACCGTTACAACCGACTTTTGCGCTATGTCGTACTCGAAGACGGCACGTATCTGAACAAAGAACTCGTCGAAAAAGGCTACGGCTTTGCCTACGATTTTCCTTTTGCCCGGAACCAAGAATTCCACGATGCCATGAACACCGCTCGCAGCAACCACGCCGGGTTGTGGGGCAGTTGCGCCCCCTACCAAGACCCAGCGACAGGGCAGTGGCATAGCAACGACGAAAAAGCCTGACGATTTTTGACACCGCAAACAGGAAACACTCGCTGAAACTATTCAGGATGATACAATAGTAACCATGAGCAATAAGAAAAAGATTACAGCGAAACATACAGGGGTGAAGTCGGCAAAATCGGCCACCAAACAGCAGACTGGTTTTAGTAAAGTGCTAGCCACCTGCAAAACTACCCTAACGTCAAAAGTTTTTTGGAAGCGACTGGGCGTAGGCCTGCTCGCGGTACTCGTTTTTACGACAGTACTAAACTATAGCGTTGCCCTCTGGTACCAACATACGCAGAGAAACAAACCATTTAGTCTTGGCGTAACATTTGTGAGCGGCTATGCTAGCAGCTTTGGTTTGAGCCCGCACGAAACATACTCGGCCATACTCGACGACCTCGAGGTCCGCCAACTGCGCCTCGTCAGCTACTGGGATGTCATCGAGCCGACCGAAGGTGTATACGATTTCAGCGATTTAGACTGGCAGTTTGCCCAGGCCGAGGCAGTAGGGGCCAAAATAAGTCTAGCCGTAGGCCTCCGCCAACCTCGCTGGCCAGAATGCCATGCACCATCGTGGGTCGACATCGCTAAACCCCGTGCAGAATGGCAGCCGCAACTCGAAACATTCATGACGAAAGTAGTCGAGCGTTACAAAAACAGCCCCTCACTCGAAAGTTACCAGCTAGAAAACGAATATTACAATACGATGTTTGGCGAGTGTCATGACGCTAACCGTACAAGGCTTGCCGAGGAAAAAGCACTCGTAAAACAGCTGGACCCGACACACCCCGTCATCATTAGTCGCAGTAACAACACACCGACGCTGATGTTGCGCGACCCCGTTACCGACCTGAACGCCTTCACCCTGTACCGCAAGGTATACGACAAAACCATCACCAAACGCTACTTTACCTACCCGATGCCACCGTGGCATTACGGCGCAATCGCCGGATGGCAAAAGATCTTGGGCGGCCAAGATAGCATCATCCACGAGCTACAGGCAGAACCATGGCCACCAGAGGGGCAGGGCGGCATCACCGGCATCAGCCTAGAAGAGCAAAATAAAACCCTCGACGCTGACCGCCTACGCGCGCACGTCAAATTCGCCGAGGACACCGGCATGCGACATATCGACCTCTGGGGCGCAGAGTATTGGTACTACCGCAAAGTCAAACTACACGAGCCGAGTGTTTGGGATGCCGCCAGAGACATTTTCCACAATCAGAACTAGGGGTTTTACAGGGTAAGAGCATGTGTTTGTCATCTTGGGCGATAGCGAAGAATATATCTAATGGCTGAATTATGAATACAGAATTAGAGAATTCATAATCAAAACTACATCACTCCGCAATGATCTATGAAAATGCTTACTTTCCCGCATTGTCATCCTGAGGCAACGCCGAAGGATCTTCTAACGTGTACTGTCGCCAGGGGGAGATTCTTCGCATTCGCTCAGAATGACAGTGGGGGGTTAGAGCGAGAGTGGTTAATGTAAGGTCCGACTCTTCGTCATCCCCGCGAACGCGGGGATCCAGTGGTAACTATCGGCAGAGCCGATCTAATTTCCATTCTTAAGTTCTGTAATTCTGAATTCTGTAATTCTGCTCCCGAATAAGATTCTTCGCATTCACTCAGAATGATAGTAAGCGACAAACGCCGCTAAAAATTCTAACATCCACCCCAAAATGCTATAGTATCCAGATGATCGACCCAGAAAAATACGGTATAAGTTTCAGTATAAAACAGTGCCGTAGTTTTAACATTGACCCAAAAAAATGCCTTCGCTGGCTGCTCGGCAGGGGCTGGCGACGTTTCCGCCTCATGAGCTACTGGAACGAACATGAAAAAGTGCAGGGCGAATACGATTTTAGCGAGCTCGACTGGCAACTCAAACAGATAGCAGCCAAGGGCGGGACTGTTTCGCTCTGTCTCGGTGTCAAGCAGCCACGCTGGCCAGAGTACCACTGGCCAAACTGGACAAAACAGCTCAGCGCCGCCGAAAAAACCGCCATTCTCCTAGACTACATCGAGGCGACCATCAAGCACATCGCAGCTTACGACGTCGTGACAAGCTATCAGCTAGAAAACGAGGCACTGCTCAGTAATTTCGGCGAGCACATCGACATCAACAGACGACGACTCCGCCGCGAGTTCAACCTCGTACAAATGTTGGATGCCCGCCCAATATACATGAGCACCAGCAATGGCTGGGGCGTGCCACTAAGACATCCCGTACCGCGCGGCGTCGGCTTTTCGGTCTACACCACCATGTTCCAAAACGGTCGATACCGTCGCACCATCCAAAAACCCTGGCTTCACCGCATTCGGGCTTTTTATATTCGGTGGGTTTTACGCCGTCCTGTTTTTATCCACGAGCTCCAGTGCGAACCGTGGGGGCCAAAAGCCATATGGAATATGTCGGTCGCCGAGCAAAATTCATCGATGAGCACCACACACATACAGAAAAACATCGCCTGGGCGCACAAGATTCGCGCCTACCCAATAGACCTTTGGGGCGCCGAATGGTGGTACTGGCGCCACCTACAAGGCGACAACACCATCGTCAAAACTGTCGAATCCAACCTAGATACATAACCTCGACCGAAATCTAAACGTTCAAGAAACCTTTAGTAGTACACTGCAAGAGCAAAAATTCGACAAACTTCGATGTCGGTTCAACCTCATCGAGTTACCCCTGACGAACAACTGGCCGTGAAAGTATCCCTTTACAAACGATCACAGGAACATCTACCTGCCCGTTTGGTGCCGTCGTACTGAATGAATACTGCACCAGATCCGTGCTACCACAGCCAGTCAGCCAGACCGCAAGCATATTCATACCCGTGTCTGCAACAGAGGTATATCCCTGTTGTTCAAGGTACGTTTGCGCCGCTTCCTGCCCATAAGTAGCATCGGCAACCATACCAAGACCAAGATCAATAATAGCCACTGCACCCAATGCTAGCGCCCCAAAGTATATAGAGTTCGCACTGCCTCGTTCTGATCTGTCTGAAAATGGATATTTATTCATATGTATCAGTTATACTATATCTTCAAATATTTTCAAGCTATCTTCGGTGGTATACTGTAACAAGTATGAAAATGAAGCAGGGGCGTAAAAAAACGCCAAACCAGGTAAAAACCATCCAAAACCGCCGAGCCAGGCATGACTACGAGCTCAGCGATGATTTGGTCGTGGGCGTCGCCCTGACAGGTGCCGAAACCAAAAGCCTACGTATGGGTCATGGCAACCTAACAGGGGCGTACGTCACTGTCAAAGATGACGAACTTTATTTGCTCGGCGGGACCATCCATGGTGCCGGTGGCGTTACCATAGACGAGTCCGAACAAAACCGCACGCGTAAACTCCTCGCCAAACGCCGCGAAATAGATGCGCTTATCGCCGCAAGACAGCAAGGTCGTACCGTTGTGCCCCTAGAAATACTAACTCGTGGGCGTTTTATCAAAATCCGTATCGCGGTTGGTAAAGGCAAAAAAGCCTATGACAAACGCCAAACTCTGAAAAAACGAGACACCGACCGAGAACTCCAAGCGGCAATGCGACCTCGGTAGTTTAAAATATTGCTCAATTTCTCTTAGGTACGGATGATGACTTGGTCGCGGCGCGGGCCAACACCAATGTAGGTTATGGGCGTACCTGTCCATTTTTCGATAGACTCGACGTAGTTACGCGCATTTTCCGGGAGGTCGGCAAACTCACGTATTTCGCTAATATCCTCATCCCAAGACGGTAACTCGCTATAGACTGGCGTACATTTTTCGAGAGCCCAGGCCGAGTCTGGCGCCATTTCTAAGGTTTCACTGCGGTACTCATATGCGGTACAGATTTTGATGGTTTTGCCATAGCGTGGCACCCAGTCGAGCTTGGTAAGTGCCATTTCGGTCGTCCCGTTTATCATCTGTGCGCGTCGGATACCGGCAACGTCTAGATAGCCCAAACGTCGTACGCGGCCCGTCGTCGTTCCTTTTTCGGCATCGACCGTCGACATGTCGCCGTGTAACTTGGAAAGCACAGCTTCATCGTGTATTTCGGTAACAAACGGCCCGCCACCAACATGTGACTGGACGGCTTTTACTACACCAATGCACCGTTCGAACGTCTGTGGTGGCACGCCAAGACCTGGTGCAACTCCACCTGCCGTCGTCGACGAAGAGGTAACGTATGGGTACATGCCATGGTCGACGTCGAGCAAAAATGCCTGTGCACCCTCTGCAAGCAGTGATGCGCCGTTGTTCAAACGACCGTTCAGATACACTGCCGTGTCGGTAATAAATGGCTGTAACAGTGTAAGTGCCTCGGCAAACTCTTTGAGGTCAACACTCGTATCACTCGGATCAACTCCGAGCTCTTTTTGTAATGCAGGTATAGTCGCTAGACCCTCGGCAGCGAGATCTATTAGGTTTTGATGGTCGCCCAAGACGCGTTCGGCTCGTACGCCGTCTCGCATTGCCTTTGCCGCGTACGTGTCGGCGATGCCAGCTTTGGTCGTACCCTGAGCCTGTGCGCCCGCACCGATCTCACGCAGACCATCTAGGTAGCGGTAATGCGGTAAAACCAGGTGTGCCGAAGAGCTAACTTTGAGTTTTTCAGGGGTGAGTGTGATGCCTACTTTTTCGATATCAGCGATTTCGGCCGCGAATCTGACTGGGTCAACAATCGCACCATTGCCGATAACATTAACAGCGTTGGGCTGCGCAATACCAGAGGGGATGATGTGGAGGTCGATCTCGGTGCCATCAGGCAAAACAACAGTGTGTCCAGCGTTGCTGCCGCCGTTAAACCGTGCGACAATATCGTGCCCTGCGGCTAGCATGTCGACAATACGGCCTTTGCCTTCGTCGCCACGTTGCTCACCAAAAACACCAGTTAATACACCCATCGAACCTCCTTTTGTACAAGCACATAGTACTACAGATAAGGTTGTCTGAACAAGTAAACAATTTTGCTCAAGGATTCAAAAAGGATACTATCGTAGCTGAGAAGGGAAATTAGGTTTAACTTTTTTGGACAGTGCCTTGCCCGACTGACTATTCTATAAGCAACCAAGGAGCTGCCCGTAAGGTAAGTACATAGCTTAGAATTTTTGACCAACGTGAATAAGTTTATTTTAAAGTGAAGTAAAACTTGCCTTTGTTATTTTAGCATCCCAGGTAAAATGGTCTCGTATGTAGGCAGTAGACATAAGAGATGAGAGG
>CAZLLY010000062.1:0-6460 GCA_964560755.1 uncultured Candidatus Saccharibacteria bacterium
GTAGCCGCTGTTATACCGCTGGCGATGCTTTTATGCTTCGCTGCGGGCATGATAGGGTGGTTTTTCCCGATACTGGTAGGTTGGGTATCTTGGCCGGCCACTACCTTGCTCACATATATGCTTGATACGGCAACAGCTTTGTCACGGGTCCCCAATGTATTTTTGACGAATCGATACCTGTCGGTCATAGACATGGTATTATGCTACGCTACGCTATTAGCTGTTGTGGCCATACTATATCGACCAAAAAAGTTAGGCTGGTTGCACAGTCTAAAAGATATGAAAATGGGAGTATCTTGAAATAATTTTGGCTCATAGACAAGTACCCAAAACAGCGTATAATGAGCCATATGAGTACCGTCGACAAGTTTGGTCATCTACAGAAACTTGTGCCGATTGGAGTGCGACGACATTACACCAAAAAGCGCACTATTCTCTTTCAGGGTGAAATCCCGCGTGCGGTAATGATTTTGCAAAAAGGTCTGATAAAAGTGTATGGCATCACTACTAGTGGCGACCAGCGCACGGTTACGCTTTTGTCCGAAGGTGACGTTTTCCCGATGAGTTGGGTTTTTGGGAAATCATCGGTGGGTATGTACTACTACGAGGCACTGACAGACTGCACCGTGTTGTCGGTGTCAAAAGAAGATTACGTAAATGCTCTCGAGTCCGACCCGTTGCTAAAAGCGCAGATGTTTGACAACTATATGGCGCATTACATTGGCGCAACGATGCACGTCTATGCGCTTGAACAGTCTCATGCCCAAGATAAACTAGCCTATATTTTGCAGTATTTAGTCGCTCGGTTCGGTGAAAAGCTGCCTGATGGACGGTTCAAAATTAACCTGCGTCTCAGTCATCAAGACATAGCCGAGATGGTTGGTATTACCCGTGAAACAACCGCAGTTGAGCTGCATAGACTCAAGCAAAAAGGCCTTATCGACTACCAAAAGTTTACTTATTTTATAGACAGGGCAAAGTTAGTGCGCACCATGGGCAGTGACGAATTTGAAGGTATCGAAGTAGAATCGTAACGAGGACGCCCGCGCAATGTCTAAAAGTAGAACAGTCCCACATCCGAACCAGACTCAGTTTTTCGCTGTATTTTCCCAGCAGCCGGGGCGGAAATTGCTCGTCTCTGCAGATGCTCCGAACTTCACGGTTGCTGCAGTAACAGACTCACTCGCATCTGCGTTAGGATATACCGCCGACTCGATGGTCGGTAGGCCGTATGTGGAAGCTTTTTCAAAGTCACAGGGGGCAAGTTTACTCGGGGTCACCAGCCCAAAAAAGACTTTTACGGTAGTGGTACGTACGCTGAATGTACTGATGCAAGAGATATTTCGTTTGGACGCCCCGAACCCTCGGCATCCCACGGAAAAACTCGAGCATTATTGGCGGACAACATTGTCGCCAATATATACAGAGGGCAAGGCGCCTACGCATATTTTGCTCGAGATAGAAGATGTTACCTCGGAAGTGACGGCGAGACTTGAGCTCGAAGAGGCTAGGCACCATTTGGACGAAGCACTCCAGGCCGGTAAGGTCGGTAGCTGGACATGGGATATTGGCAAAGATATGATCATCGGTAACGCCGGCCTTGCCGAGATCTTTTCTATATCTACCGAAAAGTCGCACGGGGGTATGACGACAAAGTCTTTTCTGGAATACATCCATCCGGATGATAAAGAACGCGTGGTGAGTGTAATGCGGCGTGCCGTGGAACATAAGACCACCTTTGATACCGAGTTTAGGATACATTCTGGTGGAAAAACGAAATGGGTGATCGGCCGAGGGCGTATTCTGAAACGCAATGGGGTGGAGCGTTTCTCGGGCGTGACGGTTGATGTAACCGAGCGACGAGATTTGCAGGCACAAATAGATCTCGCGCGTCGGCAAGATAGGCTAAACCGCGCCGAGGCTAGGCTCCTTTCGGAGAGAAATGAAGAACTGCAGACAATAAGTCGGTCAAAAGACGAGTTTGTCGCACTAGCATCACATCAACTGCGCACACCAGCTACTGCCGTCAAGCAATACATAGGCATGGTGCTACAGGGATATGCAGGCGATATTAGCGACCTCCAGTCTGAAATGTTGCGAAAGGCGTTTGAAAGTAACGAACGTCAGATAGAGATAATAAACCAAATATTAAACACCGCTCGAGTTGATACGGGAACGCTCGCGATGATTATGGCGCCGGTTGATATTGCTGCGCTCGTCCGTGGTGTAACCGATGAGATGCGTACGGGCATAGAAAAACACTCTCATCGTTTTCTGGTGACGTTACCAAAACACTTGATTATATACCAGGCAGATTCAGGCTATCTGCGCATGGCTCTCGAAAATATTATCAGTAACGCCGACAAATACACGCCTGAAGGTGGAACGATTAAGGTTGAGCTGAAAAAGGTACTGGGCGCGGTTAACCTGACAGTTAAAGACACTGGCGTTGGGATCGAACAGAAAGACCTGGGTAAACTCTTCGCAAAATTTTCACGAATCCATAACCAACTGAGTGTACAGGCGGGAGGAACGGGGGTTGGATTATATTTAGCTAGTGAGATTGTACGGCTGCACGGCGGTAGTATACGTGTATATTCCAAAGTCGGGCAGGGAACAACGTTTACGATAACGCTCGTTGAAAAAAATGAAGTAAAACATACCCCTGTTAATGTTTAATCCCAAGTGAAAGAGTGATAATTCGCACATTCTGCAATATAGATTACAGAAAAATTACAAGTATGCCCTGTACAATATCCAGGTCTATATATAGAAAAAGGGGTGATACATGGTAAAAATCGATAAAGACCTAACTGTTATGATTATCGAGGATGAATTGCTCCTCAATGAAGCGTATGCGCAGGTTCTAGCGTCTGTCGGTATTTCGTTGCTCCGTGCGTATGATGGGCAAGAGGCGCTCGATTTACTCCAAGATGCTAACCCAGACATTATCCTACTCGATTTGCGGATGCCGGTCATGGACGGCATCAGTTTTTTGAAAAAACTGAGCCCCAAGACGACGATGCCCGATACCAAGATAATTATCTTCAGCAACTATGATGACCAGAAAGCAATTGATGAGGCGTTTAGCCTAGGGGCAATGCACTACATGCTCAAGGCTTGGGCGACACCCGATGAGTTGATAAAGCTTATCCGTGAAGTCGACAATTCATCTCAACCGGTCCAAGACTAAGGGGGCTCCCTCGAGAGAAAGTATCGTATTGGTGTACCATTCACTACTATGTATACCTGTTAGCGGGTGCAACTATATGAGAATTCTACTTTAGGTACTTGACGTTACGATGCTTATGGCTATAATCAGGGATAGACTCGCGGCAGTATATAGACCGCTAGTAGACTAACAATCATAAAAGGAGGGTGGGCCCCTATGGTTTCACTAAAGAATAAAAAAGGTTTTACGATCGTTGAGCTTCTCATCGTTATCGTGGTCATTGGTATTTTGGCGACACTCGTCATCGTAACGTTTACAGGTATCCAGCAAAAAGCTCGCAATACGCAGCGCAAGACAGACATCAACGCCATTAACAGCCATGTTGAAGCATTTTATGCTGAGACAGGTTCATATCCTACGTTGGCGCAGTTACAAGATAGTACCTTCCGTGACACCAACATGAAAGGTTTGAAAGTCGATGCACTAACAGATCCAAAGGGTGGCGACACAACAATTGCCGCAACCTCAAGCTCTTCGCAGTACGGCTATGCATCAACCGCAGAAGATGACTCAGCATGTGCTGTAGTAGACACAGCCTCGGGTGCAACAGACCCAACCACGAACTGTGCAAAATTCACCTTGACAGCAACGATGGAAGACAGCAAGTCTCCACACGAAACCTACACAAAATCTAGCGAATAATAACCTAGAGTAGTGAAAAAAAGCACCCTGAAAATGGGTGCTTTTTTATATGCTGAAGTATAAGCGGTGTATACTTATAATATCTATGCATCGACATATTCGTGGTTGGGGCGACGTTCGTGGTTTTAGTGCCGTCGAGTTCTTGGTGGCTTCTGTTGTGTTCGGCATTCTGATGGTCGGGATAGTTCAGGCATTTATTTCTGTACGAAATTCATACTCTATCGCGCGTCAGCTAAATGAGATGTATACGGTCCTTAGCGCCTGTCCAGAGATAGACCGTGCACTTGAGTATAACTCACTCAGCGATACGGCGAACTGTTCGCCAAACAACACATTTGCCCTCGAAAATGGCATAGCCGGCACCCGTACTTATACGCCAGCGCTCGACGTCACTTTAACGACTGACCCAGCCTTTGTATCATCTGGCGACCCACTCGCCAATATTCCGGATAGTAAGGTTGTTGAAGTTACAGTTGGTTTCCCCGGCAAGACGCTCAACCCAATGGAGCTGCGCATGCTCATTACAAGAAACGGAGTTGGCCAACAATGAGACAAACTCCACTCAGATCTAATGGAGGATTTACGGTACCAGAGCTTGTCGTCGTTATGGTTTTGACCCTGGTTTTTTCGACGCTCGTGTTGTCTTTTGCGTTTGACTTTTGGGGTGTGGCGACAAACCTTCAGAACAGTAGCGAGACACTGGTAACTCGGCAAAATCTAGGAGACAATTTACGTAATCGCCTGAATGTTGCAACCACTTTGCTAAACCAGACCAGCATCGCTGACGTCAATGCCAATGTTTCCGATGCTTCTGATGTAACGGGGACACACTGGGTCCTCCTACACGCTGTACCGACCACCCTGAGTATGCCCACGAAAGGTAGCTATGCGCCAATTTTATATTATGAGGCGCCAGCGATTGATGCCAACAAGAACTTCCTCATGCGCGGTGTCCAGCCAGCGCAAAACGAATTTGTCATGTACCTCGATGGGACGGCTAAAGCGCTTATGTTGCGCTCGCTTGCAAATGATGTAAGCGAAAACTCACTCTCAACATCTTGTCCGCCGAGTGTGGTAACATCGTTATGCCCTGTCGATAAGACCCTAGCCTCCGACGTGCTATCGGTGTCGACGAAGTACTTTTCAAAGTCGGGCAACACGATAGATTGGAACCAAGTTAAAGACCCAATTACTGGCGAATCCATCGGGCCTGATTTTCCAGATGTTGAAGTTATCGAGCTTACCATTGTACTAAAAAAACGTGCAGTTATTCACGGTGAGGCAGATAGCATAAGCAAAACAACCATTCGGGTGGCGTTAAGAAATGGATAAAAATATGCAAAAGCGTGAGACGGGGTCTATCTTGGTTACAATATTGGCGGTAACACTATTTCTCACGATGCTACTAATGGGGTTGGTAGTGCTCGCGAGCGCAAATTTGCAAAGAGCGCGTGGGCGTATCATGCAGCTTCAGTCGCAGTACTCAGCCGAATCTGGCGCCGATGTCGCCATTGCGAAGCTAAATGCCAATGAGGCGTACACTGGCGAAGCAGTTGAGGTCACCGTACTCAACGGTAAACAATACCGCTCGACGTTTAAGACGACTGTTGTAGAGGGGGCAAATCAGAAAGAGCGCATTATCACATCAACGGGATATGTATATGCCCCTGCGACCGCAACGACACATAAACATAAACGAACCATCCGTATAATAGCGCAGAGGACAAGCTCAACCTCTGCATCTTCAATGCTTAGCCGCTCAATTATTGATATCGCCAGCGGTGTAAAAAACATATATGCAAAAGAAGTTTATGTGAATGATTACATCCTACTCCAAAAAAATGTGAATGTTTTTGTTGCGGAAAAAGTCACCGTGGCAGGCAAGGACACGACTGCAAAGAAATGCTCTATTGGTGGGTCTGGCGTGCTCCAAAAACCAGCCACATTCTCAACGGCTGGGCAAACAAAATCGATATATAACTTGGCATATAACAACTGCATAACACCTCCGGGAAACACGAGCAACAGCGACTTTGATATACATGCCAACAGGACAGACCTAGCTACGGTTCAGTCGATGCGGATACCTTGGAGCCAGTATATGGACGGGTCTTATCAAGACGCGGTCGGAGGGGATTGTAGCGACTGGACGAGCGGCGGTACGACACGGCAAATTCCGCGAGTTGGAAACGATAGAAAAACACATTACCCCAACAGTAGCTCTAACGTTGCGAGCAACTGTGGGACTAACGGTAATGTGGACCTCGGCACGAGCAATACATTTGTTATTCGAAACCATGCGCATATCCGCGCTAATCTATGCGCTACCAGTGCCTGTGACCCGATTTTTAATAATCCAGACACGAGTATAATCAAGTTTGTTTTCGTTGAAGGCACGATAAACTTTAACTCAATCCGAACAACACCAGGCAGCGGACCAATAGTATTCGTGACATACGGAGCTGACCCAGCCTCAAAAATAAAAAGTTGCCCGCATGGGGGCTCCCTGTATCTTGGTAAATCTAACATTGAGACGCTTGCCCCCAAAGCATACTTGCTTGCAACGTACGGTTTATGTATCGACCA
>CAZLLY010000063.1:0-6354 GCA_964560755.1 uncultured Candidatus Saccharibacteria bacterium
AAATATATATACCAAATAAATAGCCTAGGATGAACCTAGGTTATTTACTTGGTGCGCCACATCGACTTGTCGTGGAACACCCTAGAACCTAGTTTAGTTTTGATGCATCAAAAACTAACTGATCTAGGCTGGGTATATTATAACGGAGAAATCCATATTGTCGAGCCTGAAACAGAGGAGAGCAAGCATCATGTTTAGTGCAAGCACTCTCTACGACCAGGACACGTTCTATAGGGCGTTTATGCGTGACCTGCTACACAGCAAAGATGAGGTGATTATCGAGAGTCCGTTCATCACGGAGAAGCGCATGCGGACGCTCCTACCTATCTTTGCCAAGCTACGCAGTCGTAATGTACGGATAGTCATAAATACTCGTAATCCAAACGAACATGATGGCGACTACTATTACCAAGCACTTAACGCTATCTACGAGCTGCAAGCGCTCGGCGTTACGGTACTGTATACCGCCGGTCATCATCGCAAGTTAGCAATACTTGACCGCAAGGTTGTGTATGAGGGCAGCCTCAACATATTATCGTTTAATGACAGTTGTGAGATAATGAGGAAAATAGCATCGGAGAAAGCGGCTAAACAACTATGTACGTTTATCGCTATTGACCGATATGCGAGGAGTAAATAAAATGACAGATTTCAAAGAATACGAAGCAAGCCAAGAAGATATTGATAAGGTCGTTGCCTATCTAAAGACAATCGACCCCGAACACGCCACACCTCAAGATGCTATCGACTTCTTGACGCAGTATCAAGAGAAGTTCCATCAGCTCGGCACAGTATTGACCGACGATGAGATGAGACGGCTATACGACGAGTTTGCCGAGTCTCGTAACAAGGGCTAAAGTTCGTCAATCATTGGTTCACTTGTAGGTTGGGGCTTTGGCTTGGCCCCTCCTTTTTTGTTCTTTTCAACACTATGCTTGCTGGGTTTTGGTTGCTCTTTTTCTTGTTCTATCACTTCTTGCTTTTTTGCAAACACTGACCGCGAATGCTCAACGATAGCGGTGCGTATCTTGATATCGCCATCATTTGCGAGTAGTAATGTCTGCCCTGATAGTGGCTCCTGAGCTTTGACGGCCGACAACTTGGCATAAAAATTAAATGCTGGCAGATTGCTTATCTCACCCTGTTCAATGTAGGGGCTAAATAGCGGTAGCAGCACCCTCTCATCTTGCGGGTTGCCTGTCCTGAAAGTAATGACCGTGCCGACGTTTGCCATGATGATACTGACCATCTGCTGATCGCTCTGCTGCGAGGTAGACTGTTCGGCCATCGTTAAGAATAGCTTATATTTGCGAGCTTCCGATAGCATGAATATCAACCCACTCGGACAAAACACCAGACAACTTGAGTAAATTGAGTCCAATGGGTGTTAGTTTTATTCTACTTGTGGCGGAATGGTTGGGTATGCTCTACGATCAATAATGCCGCTGCGTTCCAGTTTTCGTAAAGTTTCAGTAAGTACCTTTTGCTTTGTATCTGGCAACGCTTTTTTGATTTCGCTGAATCGCCTTGTGTCATCATCGAGTACTTTAACGATTCGAGTTGCCCATTTGCTGCTAAGGATGCCTAGAACGAGTTGTGTTTGGTCATTTTTCATTACGTTTATCTCTTGTTTACTGTTCCAATTTTTAGTTTTGCTAATTGCTCCACTGCCGCTTGACTATGTGGTGTTCCCGAACCTACCGATTGGCCATCTTGAGTCTGCCGAGAGTTAAATAACGTCGTGGCATCTGTACCACACGCTCGAAGAATCTCATCGCCTCCAGGGTGACGGTTGATAAACTCCGTCAAATCGTACACATCATCAGAAATAATTGCCCAGCAGTCGTCTTTCGATGCGTGCTGCGCAACCTCACTTAGCGTATATGCCTTGGCTTGGTCGGAGGTCTGATTGTCAGGCAGCGGTTGAGCTTGACGATTGTTGAGCGTCACCCAAATACCTCCACCGATAGCACCCAGTAGCAATAAGACGATTACTGAAAATATGATCGTACTTTTGTTACGCATACCTTAGTAGCCCCAGCTTTCTTGCCACTGTTTCATCTGTCTGATTTCCTCATTTTGAGCTTTAATGATACTACTTGCGAGGTCTTTTATTTCTTGACGTTTGGCGTTGTCGGCCGCATATTTTGCCATATCTACAGCTTGCTCATGATGAAGAATCATTTGTTTAAGAAACTCCTTGTCGTATGCTTCGCCCTTCAAGTCGTTCAACTTATTTTGCATTTCGACCATGTCACCCGCCATTTCCGCACCTCCACCACCATGACTCATGTGACCACCGCTATTTGTAATCTCGAAGCCCCATGCTTGCTGCCATTCCCGCATCTGTACCATTTCCGTTGTTTGCGTTTCCATGATCGAACTAGCAAGGGTACGAATTTCATCATGTGCCGTCATAGCCTGCGCCTGCTCCGACATGTTTATCGCTGCTTCATGGTGAGCGATCATATCAGCTATAAATGCTTCGTCGAAAGCGTCACCTTTAAGAGTCGCATACTTGCTATCTGTGGTTTTTTCGGTAGTTACTGCTTGCTGGCTACTCTTCGTGTTTTCGGTATTAAATGTTGTCTTTTCGGGTTTAATCGAAAAGACCCCAAAGTACCAAATGGCGGCCGCAAAAGCCACCAACACGATGATGACAACGGCAAACAGCTTGTTCTTCGTTATTTTCATTACTCTTCCTTTTGTAAGTCTTCTAATCTTTTAATATCGTTCTTGTAGCTGGTGAGGCTTTTATTTTTGAACTCGATCAGCTTGCCATATTGAAGATCGCTAACCACGCCACTGTCCTGAATTGCGCCCTCGTGGTGTGCAATCATCAGACTAATGAAAAGCCTGTCTGCGTCACTACCGGTTGCGGCTTTAAGCGTTGCCATGTTTGTTGCTGACGCGAGGCCAAGATAGGTAGGGTACATGTCATGACCGTCCATTTCAGGAAAATCAGACAGATTCGTGTATGTTTCGTTCCACTCGCCCAGCCAGCTCTTATATTGATCTTCGGCGCTTTTTTGCTCCTGTTGTATCTTTGTAGCTATTTCACGGACAACTTGGTTGGTTGATACCGCTAAGACGGCCTCTGTCATCTCTATAGCTTGTTGGTTGTGGACAATCATCTTTCGAGAGAAGTCTACATCAGAAAAATCATGTTTGTTTGGATCGGGTTGATTTTGATTGTTATTTACAGTAGGCACTGTTTTTGGTGGAGCTGAAACTGACCGGTTTTGAAAAACCAACCAGCCTAGCACAACTGCACCAACTACTGATGCTGAAATCAATATTACTAGTGTCTTCTTCATCTCTAGACCTCGTTCTACTTGGCAAGAGGCTCTGGACTTTTCCCCAGATTCCTCATGACATACTCTTCTATTTTCTTTTGGTCGTAGCTTGCTAATGACTCGCTTCTGCGCCACGAACTCAGCTCGATGGGAGATGTATTAGCCTGACGGGGTGCAAGTACAATCTTCGTTGGCTTAAACTCTGGATTCGAGAATGGAGCAGATAGAAGACCCTTAAGCTTCTCAATTTGATCTTGTGGCAAATCGGGTTGGTAGGAGACATAGATTCCGCCATGCTCCATATTGTGTACCGCTTGGTCGTCACGAACTTCAGTATCGTAAACGCCCCAAGCAACGGGATTGGCATGTGAGCCAGAAGTAGGCGGTTGGTCACCGCCATACTCCTTGCTACTTACATGTTCACGGCCGTGGTCACTTTGTTCGACCTCTGGACGTGGTGGTTCCGGTGGTTTGTTTGCCTTTGCAGCAATGACCGCTCCAGTAAAACCAAGAATAACAACTGCCAATACAGCGGGCAGGGTTCTAATTTTCATAGCCCCAATCTTTTTGCCACTGCTTCATTTGCTTGATTTCTTGTGTCTGAGCAGAAACGACAGCTTTGGTAAGATCTTTTAGTTCTTGGTGCTGTGCGTTTTTCTCACCAGGAGCAGCCATGTCGATAGCCGACTGGTGGTGCATGATCATCTGCTCGATAAAAGCTTTGTCAAACTCATCACCCGTCTTTCCCTCCAGGGCGCTGTTCATACCAGCCATCTCATCCATCATACCCATAGCACTGTGATCCATCATGTTGTCGGCACTTGTCGATGGATAACCCCATTCTTTCTGCCAAGCCGTCATCTGACTAATCTCACCCTCTTGAGCCGAGATGATGTCGTTCGCCATATTTTTCAGCTCTTGGTGCTTGGCGCTCGTTAATGCCAACTTCGCCATATCAACCGCACCTTGGTGATGGGCTATCATATTGGCGATGAAATTACGGTCATAGGTTTCGCCAGTCATGGCAGCATATTGCTTGTATGTATCTGACGTTGTATCGACTTGTGCCGTCTCTGATGGCGGCTGGACTGAAACGCTTCGGAATAGTTGGTCACGGAACACGAAAACCGCAACACCTACCACAACCACAAGGGCGACAAGCCCCGCAATAAGCATTTGTTTATTCTTTTTATTCATAAAATACTCCTGAATCTTAGCTATTTAGTAAAATGTAAACAGCTAAATCTCAAGCACGAAAGACGGTCAGGCCAATGTAGGCGGGTACGCCACCAGGGGGTGGTTCTCTATCCCCGGCAGCTCTTGTCTCTTGACTATGCTTTTCTTCAAGGGCCAAAAGGGGTGATGTCTGGAACTGAACATAAAATGGAGGCTGCGGCTTGTCATCCTCGCCTTTCTCGGTATCTTTGATGAACTCGTCTTTGCGAAGAGTTGCCGTCGTACAAGCAGTAAAACAATTCGATGAACTTACTTGATGAGATGCACCACCCATTGAGTGCCCCATGTTCATAGTCTGTGCGGCAGCTGCATGTATACCTAAGGACAGTACGCTTAGTACTGAAACCATGAACACGTAAACAGCACCTTGGAACACTCGTTTCATATCTCTATTTTACCGTAATTTGTCCCAAAAGTCATATTTCTAGTAGCTCTCTTCGTTGTAGTGAGGGAAGAAGTCTTGATGGAGATTATCATTAGCAAGCCCACTCTCTTCTAATTGCTTACCGAGGGCCTCCACCATTGACTCGGCACCTGAAATATAAACCTGTGACGAACTAATATTGGGCACGAGTTCTGTGAGTTTTTCGGTAGTGAGCTGCTCTCCGATAACATAGTGCACCTTAAACTCTGGATGTCGCCTGCTGGCTTCTTCAAACTCCACTTTGAATGGTAACTCATCAGTTCGACCATTATAAATAAGCGTTGCCGACACCGGCTGTCCGCTATGGCCTCTGGCTTTGAGCATACTGTAGAACGGGGTGATACCGATGCCACCCGCGATAAATACCAGCGGCTTTTCACTCTCTTGCCAGACAAAATCACCATCCGGCTGCTCAACAAGATTGATCGTGCTGCCGATTGGCAGCGCAGCGAGCGCCTGCTTAAAGGTGGTATCGGTAACGCGAGTTGTAATCTGAATATAGCCGTCATGGGGCGTCGATGAGATTGTAAACCAGCGTTTCGTTCCCTCATTATCAGGAGTATCATGAGGGATTTCGATACGGATGAATTGCCCCGGTGTCCACGATAGTGGCTGATCTGGTGTGAAACGAAACGCCCAGATATTGTCAACAAGATGCTTCTTCTCTAAGAGTCTAAGAGCTGTCGTTTTCTGCAGGGATGCCACTTGCTTATTGCCCTGTTGAGATTCAACCGACTGTTTCGTAATTTCCAAGCTACAGCTCTTATGCTCCTTGCACCATGCCTCACACTCTCGTGCCGTATCCTGACTGGCATAATGGAGTCCGCATTCTAGGCACTGATGAAGTGTCGGGGCGTACTTTTCAGGGTTTTCATCAAACAACTGCACACAGGTGGCGCAACAAAAATATATTCGCTTTCCGTTGTAATCTCTAAAATGTCCGATCTTTTCGGCTTCCACTGTATCAATTGCGTCCCCTGTCACCGGGCAGATAGCCATATGATCCGAGGGAATATCTGTGATCTTTGTATCGTGATGGTGTTCGTGTTCGTCGTGGTTGTGCATTGAATGTATCTCCCTATAATTTTATTCTTCGTAAGAACTGAGCATTAACGGCAACGATAATCGTCGACAGTGACATTAGTATTGCTCCTAAGGCGGGCGAGAGGACAAAGCCTAGTCCCGATGTGACGCCAGCGGCAAGTGGGATCGCCAGAGCATTGTAGCCGGTTGCCCATGCAAGGTTCTGAAGCATTTTGCTATAGGTGGCTTTCGAGAGCGTGACGATTTTTGCCACACCTCGCGGGTCGCTGCTCGCGAGTACGATACCAGCCGATTCAATCGCAACATCAGTACCAGCGCCAATCGCAATACCAATATCGGCTTGCGTCAGGGCAG
>CAZLLY010000064.1:0-6340 GCA_964560755.1 uncultured Candidatus Saccharibacteria bacterium
TGCCGTTCATGGAAGATGGTACCCCTGTCGATATCATCGTGAACCCACTCGGTGTGCCAAGTCGTATGAACATCGGACAGTTGTTCGAGACCCACCTTGGTATGGCAGCGCGCGCTCTCGGTATGAAAGTAGCAAGCCCATCGTTTAACGGCGTACCGACTGCCAAGATCAAAGAGCTTTTGAACCAAGCCGGCTTCCCAGAAGACGGTAAACAGCAGCTTTACGACGGCCGTACTGGTGACGCGTTTAAAGAACGCACAACCGTTGGTAGCATGTATATGATCAAACTTAACCACATGGTTGCAGACAAGATCCATGCTCGCTCAACCGGACCATACACCATGGTTACGCAGCAGCCACTCGGTGGTAAGGCACAAAATGGTGGTCAGCGATTTGGTGAAATGGAGGTGTGGGCACTCGAAGCATACGGCGCCGCAAACACACTCCAAGAAATGTTGACGATCAAGTCAGATGACGTCTACGGCCGCAGTAAGGCGTATGAAGCGATCATCAAAAAGACTGAGATCGTTGGACCAAAAGTACCAGAAAGCTTTAACGTTCTTGTGAAAGAGTTGCAAGGTTTGGGCTTGAAGGTTGACCTAGTAGCAAGCGACCAACTCGTTGATGCTGAGTCAGTCTTGGCAACGGCAGTACATGCCGAAGCAACACACCCATCGACGGTCGATGTCCCAACAAACAGTATTTCAGATGTTGACGTTACGGACGAAGAAGCAGCGTCAGAAGGTTTTGAATTTGAAGAAGGTGACCTAAATGCAGACGAAACGGTAGAAATCACTGCTGATGATGCCGATGACACGTTTGCAACATCCGACGATGATAGTGTTTTTGCTACCGCAGACGATACCACCGATGATGAAGAAGAGGAGAACAAATAATGCGTCAATACTCATACGGGACAAACATTGCTGACTTTGATGCGGTACGCCTAGCGGTTGCGAGTGCTCGCGACATAATCGATTGGAGCTACGGCGAAGTCTTAAAACCAGAAACCATCAACTACCGAACGCAAAAACCTGAGCGAGACGGTCTGTTCTGTGAAAGAATCTTTGGCCCTGTCAAAGATATCAACCCACATGATGCCAAATACAAAGGTGTTCGTAGCCGTGAAGCCGCTGTTGATAAAAACGGCGAGCTCGTTACACGCAGCATCGTCCGACGCGAACGAATGGGGCACATTAGCCTCGCCGTTCCTGTTGCACACATTTGGTTCCTGCGCGGTACACCAAGTGCCATGGGCCTTTTGCTCGGCATGACGGTCAAGAACCTCGAAAGAATCGCCTACTTTGCAAGCTACATCGTCAAACGCGTCGATGAAGCTCGCCGAGATAGCTATCGCGCCGACAAAGAAGCAGAGTGGAAAGCTGGCCAAGAAGCCATCAAAATTCGCTACGAGAACGAAGCAAAAGCCGAAGGTGCAGACGTCAAAGCTCTGGCCGAAGCACAAACCAAAGAACTCGAAGAACTCGATGCCGATTGGGACTTGCTGCGTGGTCAGCTCGACAGCCTTGTCAGACAAGGGCTTATGTCAGAGACCGATTACCGCAACCTGCCACGCGAACTTCGCGACATGATCAGTGTCGGTATGGGTGGTGCAGCCTTGGCTGAGCTCCTTACCGAGATCGATCTACCACAGCTTATTGCCGACCTCACAACAGAAGCCGAAGAAGCCAAGGGACAGCGCAAAAAGAAACTCATGAAGCGTCTGCGACTCCTCGAAAGCATGGAGCGAGCAGATATTCGCCCAGACAGCATGTGCCTCAGCGTTCTTCCAGTCATTCCTCCGGACCTACGCCCAATGGTACAGCTGACCGGTGGTCGGTTTGCGACAAGCGACCTAAACGACCTATATCGCCGCGTCATTAACCGCAATAACCGTCTTAAAAAGCTCATCGAGCTCAATGCGCCAGAAGTTATTCGTCGCAACGAGCAGCGTATGCTGCAAGAGGCCGTCGATGCACTGATCGACAACAACAACGCTCGCAGTGGCCGTGCTGTTGCTGCTACAGGCCAGCGCCGACGACTGAAGTCCCTAAGCGACATGCTCAAGGGCAAGCAAGGTCGATTTCGACAGAACTTGCTCGGTAAGCGCGTTGACTACTCAGGACGCTCGGTTATCGTGGCCGGTCCAGAACTCAAGATCAACCAGTGTGGTTTGCCAAAAATGATGGCTCTCGAGTTGTTCAAACCATTTGTTATCGGCGAACTCATCGCGAACGAACATGCGCACAACATTCGTAGCGCAACACGCATGATCGAGACGAGCGAAACTGAGGTCTGGGATGCGCTCGACACCGTCATCAAGGGCAAATATGTCCTTTTGAACCGTGCGCCATCACTTCACCGTTTGAGTATCCAGGCATTCCAGCCGGTACTCATCGAGGGCCGCGCAATACAGTTGCACCCACTCGTTTGTAAAGGTTTTAACGCCGACTTCGACGGCGACCAGATGGCTGTGCATTTGCCACTAAGCGATGCAGCTCAGGCAGAAGCCAAGAACATCATGGCCGCAAACAAAAACTTGCTCAAACCTGCAGATGGTTCGCCAATATTGCACATCGAGCAGGATATTGTGCTCGGTTGTTACTACCTGACCTATGAACGACCAAATACTGCAAGCGAAAGCTGCACGTTCTCGAGCGTCGACGAAGCAACAATGGCATACGATGCCGGTGTCATAACATTGCAGAGCAAAGTTCGTGTACCGTTCCGCGGTGTACTGCGAGAGACAACGTTGGGACGACTGTTCTTTAACGAAATTTTCCCAGAAGATTTCGCATTCCAGGACGAACCAATGACCAAAAAACGATTGCAAAAAGTCATGGCTGCCGTCTATGCACAGTATGGCCAGGACCGCACAGCCGAGATTGCCGATGAGTTGAAAGACCTCGGGTTCCAATATGCAACTGTTTCCGGACTCAGTATGGGTATGGGCGACTTTGAACCGATCAAGGGGCTCGAGTCAGTCATCACCGACGGTGACACCCGTGCCGCTGCTATTAGCGATCAGTACGAGCAAGGTTTCATCACCGACGAAGAACGTCACCGTTTGACCGTCGACAACTGGGCCAAGATCGATACACACGTTCAGGGCATGTTGCAAGAGCAAATGGCCGACCAAGACGGTTCGATGGCTATCGCAATCACTTCTGGTGCTCGCGGTAACATTAGCCAGATGAAAATGTCAGTCGGTATGCTCGGCGTCTTCCAGGATGCTGGTGGTAACGTTATCGAGCTACCGGTCAAACACGGTTACCTACACGGTTTGAATCCACTCGAGTACTTTACCGGAACGCGCGGTACCCGAAAGGCCGTCATCGACATCGCACTCAAGACTGCCGATGCTGGTTACCTAACACGGCGACTCGTCGATGTGTCACAAGACGTCTTTACTATCGACGACGAAGACCTATCGACCGACCCAGGGTTCAGCTTGCTCCGTTCAGATGCTGCTGCCATCGGTGTTAGCTATGCTTCACGCCTCGAAGGCCGCTTTGCAGCCGAGGATGTCGCAGGGCATATCAAAGCTGGTGAAGTATTCACCAAGGCTATTGCCGAAGCGATCGATGCCGACGAAAAACTTGATGGCATCAAGATCATGAGCGCACTTAGTGCAACCAATGTTCATGGTGTTCCACAAAAGAGTTACGGTGTTGACCCAGCCACAGGCTTGTTGGTCGACAGCCACAACCCAATTGGCGTTATCGCCGCTCAGTCTATCGGTGAGCCTGGTACGCAGCTTTCACTCGACAGTAAGCACCGTTCGGGTGCGCTCGTTGCCGATGACACTGCCCAGGGTCTGTCCCGCGTTGAGGAACTTTTCGAAGCCCGCACACCAAAAGGTCAGGCATACCTTACTGACATTAGTGGTATCGCAAATGTCTGGGAAGAGGCTAACCAGTACATCGTACAGGTTACTGCCGATGACCAAGAAGTTGTTGAACTCAAATTTGGTGGTCGCGTGGTCAAAATCGCCAGCGGAAGTGACGTTGCAGTAGGCGACGTTGTGGCTAGCGATGACGGTGGAGATAGTCCGTTAATCGCACCTGTTGCCGGTAAGGCAGAGGTCACCGACAAAGCGGTCATCATCACGCCTAACGGCAAGAGTACTGTCCGCTACGAAGTACCAAACTTCAAACAGATGTTGGTACTCGACGGCGACAAAGTCGTGGCCGGTCAGCGTTTGACCAATGGTTCTATCAACTTGCATGACCTCGTACGGTTGCAGGGTGTAGAATCAACACAGCGTTACATCATGAACGAGATCCTCGGCATCTTTAACGGCCAGGGTCAAAACGTGAGTGATAAGCACCTTGAGATCATCGTAAGGCAAATGTTTAGTCGCGTTCAGATCGAGGATGCCGGTGACAGCGAGTTTGTGACTGGTGATGTCGTCAGTAAACTGGCAGTCGCCGAAGCAAATGATGCATTAACCGCCGAGGGCAAGCAGCCTGCGAAGGTTAACCAGTTGCTCCTAGGTATCACCAAAGCATCGCTTTCAACCGACTCATTCCTCAGTGCAGCAAGCTTCCAGGATACAACTCGTGTTCTGATCGCCGCAGCTACTAGTGGACGTGTCGACAAACTGTTTGGTCTAAAAGAAAACGTCATCTTGGGTCGCAAGATCCCCGTTGGAACAGGGTACGGAGCTGGCAATGAGCTAGACGAAGGTACCGGCGAAGACGAGTATGTCATGACCGAAGACATCGCAGATGACGCAGAAGTCGAGCGTGTTATGGTCGCAGACATGCGCCCAGACGAAGACGACGATGAGGCAACTGCCGAAATCGTAGACGAAATGTCCGACAGCGAAAACTAATACAAACAAAAAAACGAAAAATCCCTGCCAATGCGCGGGGATTTTTCATTATTTCACCCGGGATGGCATATTCCCCTCTGTTAGTTTTACTCCATTTGATTAAAACATTGTGTTGCTCTATAAAAAATGCTGAGAAACAGTGCCGATATCATCTAATCGCTATAGGCTCGTGTTGATGAGAACTAACTATAACAGCATATTGACAATTTACAAATAATTAATATAGAATAATATCAAGCATGCGATACGAAGATAAATTTTCAGAAATAAGGAAGGCATACGAGTTAGAAAAAGTATTGCCAGTCTTTGATAATTATATTCGTAAGCGAGATAATGTGCTCATGATGCTTGGGTCCATAGGACTCGTAAGCGGAATGTTTGGAAATGAAGCTATCTCTTGGGCTGGCACACTCGTAGGATCAGCTCTGGCCTATGGTCAGAAACTACACAGAGATTCTGTCACTCAGAGTTTAGAGAGTCAACTTTTCCCCAGTCAAGATTCTACTCGTAGGCGACAACCAGGGAGGCTGTCCTCGAAAGTTGAAGGGTGGATTGCTGGATATATCGCGCCTTATGCGGCAGTCGTAACGGGGCGGACACTAGGTAATATGCTCATGCAACATGAAAATGATTCAATCGATTCACTTTCGCTGAAAATAATAAGTTCTGCTGCGGTGATGGCAGTATGCTTACTGCCAGATGGGGCCACGCGTGCATCGATTGCAGCGGAGTCTGACCGACGTCTCGAGGAGTTCTCAAACCCTTCATAAGGCTCATGTTGCTTCTACTGGCAAAAACTGATAAAATGTACTAGTAATATCAAATTCGAGCTGGTTTTGGGTAGTCCCAAGATCTTGGCGGTAGAGGAGATGTATTCTCTTATCGGGATATGAATCTTCTTCGAATGTAAATTGACACTACAGCTGTGCTATGTCACATAACGTGACAATGTTATAGCCCAAGTGTTTAACGAAAGGACGGCTTAATGCCAACAATCAACCAATTGGTACGCAAACCGCGTGTTAAGGTGGTCAGCAAAAGCAAATCACCTGCATTGCACCGCGTTACCAACAACCTTAAAACAAAACACTACGAAAAGGAAGCTCCTTTTAAACGCGGTGTTTGCGTCAAGGTTACTACCAAAACACCAAAGAAACCTAACTCAGCCCTTCGTAAAGTTGCTCGTGTACGTCTCGGTAACGGCTATGAAGTATGGGCATACATCGGCGGCGAGGGCCACAACCTTCAGGAGCACGCTGTTGTTATGATCCGTGGTGGTCGCGTAAAGGACCTTCCGGGTGTGCGCTACCACATCGTTCGTGGTGCACTCGACCTCCAGGGTGTACAAAACCGCAAACAGGGCCGCAGTAAGTACGGCGCCAAGAAAGAGAGCAAATAATGCCACGAAAAGTAACCGCCTCACTCGTTCGAGATATCCCAGCTGACCGCGTATACAACAGTGTCCAGGTTCAGCGCCTTATCAACCGCGTTATGCGCGACGGT
>CAZLLY010000065.1:0-6309 GCA_964560755.1 uncultured Candidatus Saccharibacteria bacterium
AGCGACCATGGTGTCGGCTCTGCACTAGGGTCTAGATACAGCTTTGCCACACCACTATCCTGAGCCTCGTCAAAGGTAAAGTCAATCACCCGCAACGTCAGCTGAAGCGCTGTAGATTTATCGACGTTGCGAATCGTTAGCTTATCGTCTACCGTTTTACCGGCATTGATTTCGTACTGCTTTTTTGGTGCGATACTAAGTGCCGATGATGCTGCGCTATCGTCAGACACGGCAACAGCTGGTGCAATCGGCAATACATACACCGCAGCTACCAGTACAGCCAAGGCAGCTACAGCAATACTCCTGATACGTTTCATTTCTACACTTCCCTCGTTGTTAGGTTTTATACATTAGTATAACCAGTATTATAGCATTAGAACTGGCCACTGGCTACGTAGTTTATGGTTGTAGTATATACACCGGCGCGTAGGCTAGGGCTAGAATTTAATATGTAGCTTACCGTAAACTTTTTCATAAGGCTCACGTTGGGCGAGCTAGCTACCACGTCGCCAGATGCATACTTGTATTTATTTGGCTGGCCGTAATCGCCAGTCGGCTGTGCATTTGCCCATATACCTTCAGGGTCGCTACCGATTGCCGGCAGAGTGTTTTGTACTAAATTGATACCAAACTGATTCGTGCCGGGCTGGCTAGCGGTAGGTGTAGTGGGTGTATCAATCACACTCGTACCAGCAGCAGGCGGTGTGCCGTATACGGTAATCGCAAAGCCGCCACTCGCATTGGTGCCTACCGCCATCTGCGATTTAGCCACTAATGTTTGATCATTCGTTAGCTCGCCCATGTCTTTATAGTAGTTATCGTTTGTGCCAGCGCAATTATCCTGCACCTCTTCGGCTACGCAGAATATCAGCATTGGCGGCACCTGTGTTTCTATCGTTACTCCACTACCCACTTGGCCGCGTACCGAGCCAAAATCTACGTGCGCACCCCCTGTTGTTGCGGCAGCATGCGTGCGCAAGCGGATGGAAAACGCCTGTGAGGTATCGGTAGGATTAACGATATTGCTCAGCGTGTACGATGCTGCTGTACCCGTAGCGACAGGGCTAGGTAGGCGTGATAGCACGATATGGTTAGCAGTATGTGTACTAATACTATACCCTGTCTCGCCCGCTTGGCTGCTCAGGGTGGCACCGGTAATATCTAGGCCGGTCGGCGTAACACACGGCTCATCTGGTATAGGGTTGTTGCAAAATAGCATGTCTATGGAGCCAATCGGCGACGGCGTCATGTAATTAAACGATATAGTATAGCTAGTAGTTGCCCCTGGCTCATTACTTTGCATTAGCAACGTGCGATCAGTTAGGCGGGTAGTGGCGATGGCCGGTAGCACAAATATAAACAGCGCTAGCAGCAACGCAAATAACTCCTCTGGTAGCACAAACTTCCAGCTATGCATGAGCGTATGAAAACGAATCAGCCATCGATGCCTCATGTGGCTATTGTACTAAACTATAAGCGTATTGCGTAGTGGGTGAACCAAAACCGACTCCCTAGCTGGAGTCGGTTTTTTGTTGCTATATTACAGTTAGCTATCGTTTAGTACTGCGGAGCTGCAATGTAGTTGATTTTGGTAGTGTAGATACCGGCTGGAGTGGTCGCTGCAATGTTCGCAATGTAGCGCATCTTTCCAGTTACACAGTCTACCACTTGGTTGTTTTGGGTAGCAATCGCCACAGGAATCGTGTTTGAAGCCTCGCTGAACGCGTACTTCGTGTCAATAGCACCGTACCCGTTAACGCCCGTGTTGTTTATGCCTACACCATCATCATAGTTGGTAGTTGGTATCAGCGGCCATAGCCGTGGCGCATGCCAGCTTGGGTTAGCATCAAGGTTCGATATACCGTTATCAGTGACGCTTGAATGAATACCCTGAGAACCGTAGGTTGCGATACCACTTGCCGTATCGTCAGCTCCCTGCTCGTATACCTTACCTGTGTCTGTTTCGCTGTTGTAGTTAACCACGTGTCCGCCAGAACCACCTAGCTGAACAGGTGTCCATGGTTGAGCGTTAGAAGCGATGTCGCCGTTTGCCAGTGCCAGGCCAAACTGCTCCATGCCTACCTGCGGTGCCCTAGCTACACCGTCGCCAGGTGTGACGCTGTACACAGGATCAATTTTATCGCCCACAGTGTTGCTAAGTGTAACACCAGAGTAGTACACCGTTGCACCACCACTAGAGTTAGAGCTTAGTCGCCAGTAGCTATGTGTAGCATACGTCGTATCGGTGCGTAGTGAGTTTTCAGCATTCTTATCACCTAGCCTCAGCGTATTTACTGGGTCAGCTGTCGTCATCCTCTTCAGGATTCGGTCGCACACGCCATGCGTTACGCCGCCGTGCTCTGAGAGGTTTAGCTGGCTACCGGCCGATCCGGTTGCTTCCAGAGTGTAGGGATCTACCGTGCCGACGCTAAAGTCCATCGTTTCCAGCACCTTGGTGGTAATCTGGATTGATTGGTTCATGACGTTAGCTACCGTCACGCCACCGTCGATGTTTTCAGCGTTACCTGGCGCCCATGTATTAGGAGTGTCCGTATTCCAGGTATTGATCTTAACGAAGAACTCTTTGCTGCCAGGGTTGGTAATGTAGTTGTCGTCCTTACCAAAGAACACTACCTTGATTTGCTGCCCAGCCGCAAAGTTCTCGCCAGCACCATTAGTGAGGCGGATGTAGTTGTGTTTGCCCGTGCTCGTCCCGTCTGCTACATCGCCAGCGGTTGCATAGTTATCGAGGTGCTGGTTAACTGATGTTGTCATAGCCCAGCCAGTGCTCTGTTGCCAGGTACCACCGTTGTTGTATAGGACGGCAAAGTTAGTACCAGCGGTGCCCGGAGCTGGAACGGCCGTAATTGCACCAGTGCTGGTGTTGAATGTCGCCGTCGCTTCAGTTGGGCTCGATGTCACAATCTCTAGATCGCTCTGTTGGTTCGCTAATGCAGCAGCGTTAGATGCGTGTGTGTACGAACCAGGTGTACCCACAAATGGAATGTCACCAGGGCCCATACAAGCACCTGCCGGTGCCGTACAGTACTGGAAGGAGAGGCCTTCTACTGCGCCAGCACTGCTTGTTCTGAATGCAAATGTATTACCGGTTTTTTGACCGTTAGCACCGCTGTTTGGTGGTGCGTAGGTGCTATTACCCGAACCGTCCGTAAAGGCCCAGCCCGGAGAACCGCTCGAAAGCGTTAGGCTACGCTCCGTCAGCGGATTCAACGCATCAGCGTATGCAGGTACTGCTTGCGCCAGTGATGCTGCAACTACAGCAAAAGCGGCACCAAGCGTCATACCGCGCTGAGCGATTGACTTGAGTGTTTGTTTACTCATATGTCTCCTTTTTGTTTTTATATGTAGCCCTTTTTATTAGGGATATGCTGGCATTGTAGCATTAACAATAGCATTAGCGCAATAGACAGTCATAACAAGTTTTCCACAGGTTAATACATAGGAACGACCACAGCCGAAAAGTCGGTTGTATACAGGCCGGCAGGAGTATTATTGGCGACATTAATAATCATGCTGATGGTGTAATCGGTCTGCCCGGACGCGACAAGACTGCGCGCTACCGTACCGCCTGGCTGATACATAAATTGGTTGGGCGTAGCGTAATTCGACTCCACTTGGCCATAGCTAAACTCGCTAGAAGGCACCTGCACTGCAGCCGCGCCGAATGACCCAACATTTGGCAAGTTGTTCGCGGCAGCATTAATACCGAACTGCTCGGTGCCGGGCGCTGAGGCCGTAGGTGAGCTAAGCGTCGCCAGGGTGTGGCCGCTATAGCTTGGGGCATTACCAGCTATCTGCAACTGGTAGCCGTTACTTTGGTAGCTGCGCACCTTGACCGTCATGGTTTTGATAGCCGGCTGCTCGGTAGACAACACACCCAGGTAGCCTTGACTGGGCGTTTCAACGATTACCTCTAGCGTAGGGACATCCGGCGTAATGGGGCCGAAGCTGGCTGCACCACTGGTACCAGCCACCATACTACCGATAGACCCACGTGTACAGTATTGCCCTTTACAGGTTTCAGCTGAGGAGCCAGAGCCAAATTCGGTCTCTGTGACAGTAAAGTTAGGCGAGCTGCTGGTTTCGGCCGATACAACAGGTGAAAGGGCGAACGGAATAAACGCTACAAGTAGCGCTATCGCCAGTAAACGCAGTGTTCTCCCATATCGCATACGCTTACCCTATAGTACCACCCTATCGCCACTGGCGCCAAACGGGGCTGATGTAGTATAGTAAATGTAAGCATAAACAATAGGTATATATAAGCATGGATTCGGATAAAACAACGCCGCCTGAAGGGGAAGCAGCACCAGACAGCAGCCAGCAAGCGCCGGCTGATGCTTTGAGTCGCACCCCCGACGACCTAGAAGCCGAGCAAGCCGCAAGCCCCCAGGCCGCAGCCACCACTACGCCCGAAGCAAAAAAGCTATCACCCGTTAAACGCCTGCTGCGCAAGGTCAATGTCTACCTGCTGATATTTATTTTAATCATGGTAGTTGCCGGTATCGTAAGCGTGGTGCTATATCTCAATAGCCAAAAAACGCCTGAACAACCCGGCATCAACAGCCAATCACTGAGCCAAGAAACCCTGAAGCAACTTGCCAACACCGATGCAAGTGTCGGCAACACTAACCAAACGCTGACCATCCAGGGCAACGCGATTATTGCCGGCCAGTCATTACTGCGCGGCAACCTAAATGTGGCGGGCAATCTGCAGACTGGCGGCAGTATCACGGCTCCTAGTATTACCATCGCTGGGGCAACCAACCTGGGCGAAACACAGGTAAACAGCCTGCAGGTATCAGCCAATACTGCCATACAGGGTAGCACCACGATGCGCGACCTTAGCGTGTCTGGTGCATCATCGTTTAGCGGTGCGGTAACTGCCTCACAAATTACCGTAGCGCGGCTGATACTGAGCGGTAACGCAATACTACAAGTACCAAATCACCTTAGTTTTACCGGCCCTACGCCGAGCCGTTCGGTCAATAGCGGCGTGCTAGGTAGCGGCGGCACGGCATCCATCAGCGGCTCCGATACTTCAGGTACTGTAAATGTGAATACCGGCAATAACCCGACGGCGGGCTGCTTTGCCCAGATTACCTTTAGCCAGCCGTTCGCCAGCCAACCGCGCGTTATCGTTAGTCCGATTGGCGCCGCCGCAGGGCAAACCCAATATTACACCACGCGCAGTAATAATGGCTTTAGTATTTGCACCAACAACCCGGCTCCTGCAAACCAGTCATTTGCCTTTGACTATTTTGTAGCTGGGTAGATTAAACGTCCATAAATACAACGACACGGTCAGCTTTGACGTGCATAAGCGCGCGGTGAATTTTAATAACTTTATCTGGGCCCTCAACTGGCTTCACCGTAAGCGAACAGGGTACCAGCATACATAAGAAATTATGGTGCTTAGGCAAAATATCGAACGGCCCGGTGGCGTTGACCGCGCTTACGCTATAGGCATCGCCTTCAAAATACACTTGGAACGGCGCATATACCTTCACTGCCATCGTAGGCTTACCGCTAGGCTTAGTCACCTCTGTAGATTCAGCTGTTACCGGTGCGTCGTCGGCCATTATTTTGCCTCTTTGACTGAGTCACTCTGAGCATCAGCCGCTTCAGCATCTTTGTCAGGTTCGACATCATCAGTATCGTCGTCATCCGATGCGGCCCCATCGTTTGCTACCGGGCTGCCCGCCGGTACGCCGCCTGGGGTTTCACCAGCTGGCTTTACCTCATCGGTTATATCGCTCTTACCAATGATTTCCTCTACGCCATTTAGCGTATCCTCGCGCGTCATATGTTCGCCTGGTACGCCAGTTACCTTTTCCATCACATTAAAGCGCTGCTTAAAGAATTCGATTAGCTGCTTGGCTTTATTGTAATCGTCGCGGTCTTCAGCCGAGAGTTCGGATTCGCCAATGATGGCAATAATACCCTTCAGCGATTCGTACTTCTGCAGAATCGCTGTTGCGCGGGTTGCAAGATCGTAGTGGCGCTCACCTACTACCTCTGGTGTCAGCAGGCTGGATTTTGATGCCAAGATATCAACGGCCGGGCGAATACCCTGTGCCGCGACAGCGCGTGAAAGCACAATGGTACTATCCAGCTCGTGCTGAATCATCTGCACCGCCGGGTCACTTAAGTCATCGGCCGGCACATAAATGGTTTGCAGTGCAGTAATCGAGCCGTTGGCATTGCTGGCTAAGCGGTCTTGGAAGGTCTTCACGTCACTAAATACCGTTGGCTGATAGCCACCTTCAGCTGGGGTCTGGTCAACAA
>CAZLLY010000066.1:0-6179 GCA_964560755.1 uncultured Candidatus Saccharibacteria bacterium
AGTATACAGAGTTAAGAGTTAAGAGTTAAGCACTGTTTTATATGAAGAGATATGTCAGACGACAGACGACCGTATACCGACGAAGGGAGACAGAAGACGGACGAGGAAAGACAGAAGAATTGGTGCGTTTATCGTCCGTCGTCGGTCGTCTATTACCTCCGACATTTGGGTTTTAGTTTTTACCCAGCTATACTGGGTTCAGATGGCTAAGAGTATAACGAAATATGTCTGTACGAATTGTGGGGCGCAAACCTCTGCGTGGGCTGGTAGATGTAGCCAATGCGGCGAATGGAACACGTTACAAGAGGAAATAACCCTTGTCGAGCAAGCATCGGCAGGTCCTGCAAAGCGCGGCACAGCCGGTAAGCCCTTGGTTGCAAAAGGTGTCACAACAGCAGTAAAACACCAAGAAAAACGCCTACCCGTCGGTATGGCCGATGTCGACTTGGTGCTCGGTGGCGGGCTCGTACCGGGTGGGGTCGTGTTGATCGCCGGACAGCCAGGCATCGGAAAAAGCACTCTACTGTTACAGATCGCAAATAACGTCGCCCTTGGTAGAAAAGTGTTATATGTAAGTGGCGAGGAGTCAGAGCACCAGGTCGGTATGCGAGCCGAACGTCTCGGGGCAGCTGCCGGCAAGCTCGAGATTGCCACCTCAAACCTCGCCGACGATATCGCGACGACCATCATGGGCGGGTCATTTGACCTTGTCGTGGTCGATTCTATACAGACCATGGTTGTAACGGGCGTGAATACTGCCGCTGGGTCAGTCAGCCAGATCACAAACAGCACACAGGTGCTACTAAACGCCGCAAAACGGAGTGACACGGCGCTCATTATCGTCGGACACGTCACCAAAGAAGGCACTATCGCTGGTCCAAAACTGCTCGAACACATCGTCGATGTTGTTTTGCAGCTCGAGGGCGACGCATTTGGTGGGTTTAAAGTCCTCCGTGCGGTCAAAAATCGGTTTGGGCCGACCAGTGAAGCCGCCATCATGGAAATGGATGAGAATGGGCTAAAACCAGTATTGAACCCTAGCCAAGCTCTGCTCGAAGAACGACAAATTACCGACGGGTCTGTTGTGCTCGCAACGCTCGAGGGAACACGTCCGTTGTTAGTTGAAGTCCAAGCACTCGTCAATAAAACAGCCTACGGGTACCCCAAACGAGCGGCCAGCGGCATCGACCTAAACCGAGTAAACCTGCTCGTCGCTATGCTCGAACGTCGCACCAAACTCAATCTCGCCGAGATGGATATATACATAAACATCGTAGGCGGCATACGACTCAGCGACCCCGCAGCCGACCTTGCCATATGTATGGCCATCGGTTCAGCCGCCAAAGGCATGCAGCTAAAACGAAACGCAGTTGTTTTTGGCGAAATAGGCCTGTCCGGCGAAGTCCGACATGTGCCTTTCATAGAACGACGCGTCGAGGAAGCCGAAAAACTCGGTTTCGACGTTGCAATCGGCCCTAAAGTGCGCGGCAGCAAAATGCAGCCAAAGTTTTTACACCATGTTACCGACATACGCACAGCCCTGAATGAATTTCTCGAAAAATAGCTGGCCACTACCCTTTAGCATTACACTAATGTTCTGGCGTTTGTGCCTAACCCAAACCTCAAATCCCGTCGTTCTAATAAGAATGGGACACAGTCATAGTTTTACAGTAACTTATTGCTACTATAGTAATTACTGGACCCTCGCGTACGAGGGGGTGGCGGAGGTTTGGAGTTTTTGAGGTTCAAGTAACTTTTTGTCGATCAAAATTTGTCGTCTGAACTGCCATTAATAAATATATTGCAACAAATGAAGTAAAGTTTACAGATACAGAATAGTAATCCCAGGTAAAACTAGTACTATACGGCTAGTTATTCTTTTTTGTATTCCTTCAGGGGTTGCCCGTTGTTGTAGGCGTTGGCGTAGGCGTGGGCGTACTTGCAGCCACCGTCACCGTCGCCGAGTCAGTCCCGCTATAGAGCACACTGTCGACTATTTGCGCCGTTAGAACTACACTGCCTGACGTCCCATCTGGCGGCTTATAGGTAAACTCGTGGCCTCCAGAGCTACTAATACCGACCGAACCAACAGTTTGCCCATTTGCCTGCAATGTTAGCGTCCCAGGGAAACTAAGCCTATCGGCACTCGTTAACTCATGCGTACCTTGCTCGACGTATACCATAACTGTGCAGCCGGTCAGAGGACACGTAACTGCAGATCCGTCCGCGCTCACCCCGTTAATGGCAGTTATCGAAACCGTTGGTTTTGCATCATTACAGTTATGAATATCATCCTTACCGACCTGCACGGTTGCCCCACCGGTACTTCCACCAGCAAACACATCTACGTTCCAGCTGGCCGCATTACTATTAGCTGAATTGCTTTTGGCGAGGTCTGGCGTACAGCTGGTCGCGACTTTGTTCGATACTTTGTCTATTTCCTGCGATGTCGTGCTGCCCGTCTTACCAACATACCACGATGGGAATAGGTCGGTAGAGCTACTCGGCACAGACTGTCCACTAGCCGTTTTACTTCGGTTTACGTAGGCAGGCAGCGTCTTGATGCCGGAAGGCTGTTTCCAGTTATCGGCCGGAACGTTGCCCAGTCGGTCGATAGCACCCTGCATCCAACCTTTTACGATTGGGTCGGTCATATTTTCTGGCTGGCCAACATAAGGCACAGTGCGCGTGTGGTTACCTACCCAAATACCGACCGAATATTTCTTGTTCCATGACACCATCAAACCATCGTATAGGTCGTTGGTCGTCCCTGTTTTGATGGCGTTTTTCCAGCCTTTGTAGCGGTGGAATTTCATGCCGCTACAGTTCGTGGCATTGCAGCTCCCCCCAAGGTAGGATGCACCCGGGTCTGCAGCCATATCACTCACAATATAGGCAGCGTCTTGCTTTACGATTTGCTTGCCTTTAGGCTGCTTGAATTCTTTTAGCACCTTGCCCGAGGAGTTGGTGACTTTGAGAATGTAGGTTTTAGGGATAGACAAACCAAGTCTAGAAATAGATGCGATACCGTTAACATGGTCATCGAGCCGCAAATATGCACCGTCGCCAATACCCGCAGCAGAATAGCATTGTGTTTCGTCTGCCTTTGACGCCGTTGTGACATCTGTACCCGTCTTGAAACATCGGTAGCCTTCGGTGTTATTCATGAGCCCATTTATGACACCCATCGTATGATTTATGCTGGTCGTACGGTTATTGCTCGTATCGTTCGCAACGCTGGACACAAATGCCTTAACCGCTGGGATGTTACGCGAGCCGCCAAGTGCATAGCGTAGTGTCATTGCACCCGGTGAACGTCGGTCAAAGTCCCACAGACAGTTTCCGTTTGGCGGCAACGCTTTATTGGTACAGGCATACTGCGGCAATGGCCCAATCTGGTCGTACAGCACACTACCCGCACCAACGTTGGTATTGTTGTCGATGAAAGAAACATAGTCGTATGGCTTGATGCTGGAGCCGGGTGAAATATAGTAGTCTGTTGCATAGTTGTTTTCGCCGTATTCTTTGTTGCTAAAATCTAAGCCACCGACTAGGGCGACGATCTGCCCTGTTTCATTGTCTTCTGCGACAAATGCCGCACTATCCGCCTTTTGACGAGTAAGCTGAGCTGTGCCTTTGGCGATTTGCTCCTCGGCCAAAGATTGCAGGCTGAGATCGACTGTTGTCGTTACTTTCCACCCACCCCTGTTGACGATAGCCTCTGGGAATGTCTTGCGTAGTTCCTTTTTGGCAGCCAGCACGAGATACGGCGCTTTTATGCCTGCGTAGAATGATTGTTTTTGTTTGATCTGTGACAAAATATCAACTGCTTTAGCTTCTTTGGCTTCTTTTTCGGTGATATACCCCTGTTCTTGCATCATTGAAAGCACATATTGCTGGCGACCAATGAGCGCCTCGCTGTCGAAATAATCTTCTGTCAAACTTGGGTTGTATTTGGGGCTACTAAATGGCGAGAGTGAGCCTGGTGCCTTTGGGATTGCCGCGAGCATCGCGGACTGCGCCAATGTCAAATCTTTAGCGGCAACTCCAAAATAATCTTGTGCGGCAGTTTCAACACCGTAGTTCACATTGCCATATGGCGCCATATTCAGGTAGCCAACCAAAATGTCGTCTTTGTTGTATTCACGTTCGAGCTCCACCGCCAAAATCAGCTCTTTTACCTTACGAGCTATGGTACGGTCGTTTGTCCAGCCTTCGTTGATCTTAACCAGCTGCTGAGTAATGGTCGAACCACCTTGGCGCTGACCACCCTTTAGGTCAGTCACAACTGCGCGGATGATGCCCTTCGTATCAAATGCGCCATGATTGTAAAAATCTTTGTCTTCGATGGCTATCGTCGCGTCTTTCATATTCTGGGCAATTTCACCACCTTCGACGGGGATACGTTTTCTTTCGTTATAATCTTGGAATAGTATAGTTTTGCCCGTACGGTCATAGTACGTAACGCTACCGCCCTGATTGTTACCCGATATATCACGAATCTTCGGCAAGTCTTTGCGGAAATAGGCAAATATACCGACGAGCAGCAAGAACCCAACAACACTTCCGATGCCGACGATTTTCAGCATCATGATGCCGCCTTCGCGGGTAAACCAATACTTCAAACGTTTCGGGTGTAACCGATGCAGAACGCGCTTCCACTTTTCTTTCGGTAAAGAGCTCAAATATTCCGCCTTGCGACGAGCTTTTGACTCTTGTCTAGCCTTGCGCTTTGCGCTAAGACTTTGGTCGAGTTTGATTGTTTTCCCAGACCGAGTAGTATAGGTACCTCGGGCGGCGCTACGGCGCGGACGTTGCTTATTCATACGTGTATCTGTTACCCTCTCTTGCTACTGCATCATTATACCAAACATGCTCCGTGCCGTACATTAAAAACATATGCACATTTGCATCGTATCTAAAGTTCTACTGCTCTATCGTCTCGCTCGTTAAAGCCTTTACCAGCGATTGCTCTTCTAGGGCAACTGCATTTCTTTGCTCAACGACATTGTTATATCGCAAAATAAGCTGCCTGGTCGACTCGAGCAAAGAGTTGTACGATGAAACTGCAGCATTGTAGTCCTCGACGAGACGATTGTACGTGTCAACTTGCTGACTCCGTCGAAGACTTGTAAGCCGACTGTAGTCCGAGTCTATCGCTCTTTTTTGCGAACTTAACCTGGCTTGATTTTGGTCGATCTCTGTTTTCATTGCAGTTAGTTGGTCGTCAAACGCTTTGGTTTGATCTCGCCGAGTAGTAAACTCAGCCTGGTATTTTTGTGCCATCCGCACTACGCTGGCCCGGTCAGTAAAATACTGTTTGTAGTACGTTTCTAACTCACTAGGTAGCGTGACTATCTCTGTTGCAAAGATTGAATGCATCTCGTTTGCTATGTCATTTGGCTCAGACTTTTGATATGCCGCCATGGTTTCTTTTATGCGCTCATCGGTCACGCCCGTTTTATAAAACGACTCGAGCAACCCGTCTATACGCTGTTTCTCTTGGCCAGACAGCCGTGCATAGGCCGCGTGTAGCATTTCGTGCGCTGCGGTCGTCTGCACAACGCCGTTCAAACGTTGGTCTGCCACGTTATACAGATATATTCCTCGGTCACCGCTGATATAACAGCCGAGGATAACGGTTTTTTCTGCACCGATCGTACAGTTCTTCGTAAAGTCTTGGCCAGTGAGTAACTGCGGGTGATTGACGTAAAACAGCTTGCGCGATTTGTCGGTAAAGGCGGCTTCGTTGCCAATAGTTGTGATTTGCGCAGTGGGTGTATAGTCTCGTAGGTGCCACCAGTCGAGCAGTGATTGCCATTGCCATACTGCAACAAACGGCAAGCCGAAAGCCACCACAACGCTAAATACTCCCCAGATTACTGAGTTATTTTTTTGCTTTGAAGTATGACTTCTTGTCGCCATATCGACTAGTATACCCCCTGCTCGTCTAAAACATAAGCGAGTATAACACCTCACCTCTGATTCTTTTTTTAACCCAATACAACCCTAGTTCAAACCCCCTAACCATCGTCACCCTCGCGAACGCGGGGGTCCAGTAATTACTAAAGTAGCTACATTAAAACTATGACTGGACTCCCATTTTCATGGGAATGACGGGTTTTGAGATCCGGGTAATACACGCACCACTCACTAGTGCATTGTCATAAAAGAAAATA
>CAZLLY010000067.1:0-6159 GCA_964560755.1 uncultured Candidatus Saccharibacteria bacterium
ACATAGCCGTCGACCTCATGAGGTGATATCGAACTCTCCTCGGAACTATATTCGGATTAATTAAGAATAGCGTTCTCTTATGCACCAACAGCACTGCTACCGCAGTGCTGTTGGTGATTGGTTACGCATAGTTGTTAGTACTTATGTCGAACTCGGGTTGACTAAGTGAACGTATAGGGTAGTTCGGTTATTTGGCTTCGGCCAGGGCTTTATCGAGGATTGCGCTAAATTTCTCTAGGCTTGGGCCAGTCTTGGCGTCACTTACAGCGTCGAGCGAGATCTGTTTGCCATTTACGAAAAACGAAGGTGTAGCCTTTTCGGCACCTGTTTTGTCAAAAGCAGCCATATCGGCATTAATGATGTCATTGACGGCTGCGCTTTTGAAATCAGTCCTGTATTGTTCGATGTTTAGGCCAAGTTGGCGTGCATAGCTTTCAAAACTTGGGTTCGGGTCGGTTGCTGTTGTCCAAACTGACCAGTTCGAGGCGAGGTACAGTAGATCGTGCATTTCCCAGAATTTACCCTGTTTGCTGGCTGCTTCAGCGGCACGTGCGCCACCGATCGCGTTTGGATGCAGTGACGAAAGTGGTAGGTTTCGGAACTGGAACTTAACCGTGTCAGCGTATTTTTTCCTGACAGCATCGACAGTGGTGTTGTAGTATTCGCAGGCGTTACATTGAAAATCGCCGTATTCTACAAAGCTAACCTTACTATCTAACTTACCCGTAACATGGTTCGAAGGTGAAACAGCAGAGGTAGGTGTGTTCGTGCTGCGCGAATTCCATAGTATAAGTCCTAAAAATAATGCGACGATAACGCCTAAAATTGCCAAAAATCGTTTATCCATATAACTACATCCCCCATTAAAGTATCCTTTATTGTACCAGAAAAGTAGGTTGCCCCAGGTCTTTTATCGCAAGCGGAACCAATTACTGCGTAGCAGAGCTGCTGTGTTTGGGGGGCGAAATGTGAGTATTTTTGAAAATGAAGTAAAACTCACCTCTGTAAAAAATCGATCCCAGACGAAACATCACGCCCGTGATACTATTAAAACATGATTACCTTTGTCTTCGGCGTCATTTTGGCGTTACTAGCGGTCTTTTCAGCAGTGCTATACAAAACATATGGGTGCATCCCAGCGCGTGAGCTGAAACGGCAGGCCCGAAAAGGTGACGAAGTAGCGGCACTTCTGTACCGTCCTGTTTCATATGGTCTGAGTTCTCAGATAGTCTTGGCTGTATTTGGTGGGGTCTGTTTGTATTTTTCGTTTGTATTTTTAGAATGGTCGGTTGGAGCTTGGCTGACGGTACCCGTTTTGCTTGTCATAGGCATCTTCGGGCTGTTTTTTGTGCGTTCCCAGGGTGGGCTACACCCGGCTAGCGTTTGGTTGGCGTCTAAGGCATCGCCGTCGATTGCGTGGCTGGCAGAGCGTTTGCATCCTGTCCTGAAACTCATAGAACGCGCAGTTCGTCGTATACTCCCCATCCGTATCCATAGCGGAGTATACGAAAAAGAAGATCTCGCACGGCTGTTAGAGCAGCAAAAAAAGCAGCCCGATAACCGCATTGATCCAGGGGAAATCGACCTTTTGTCACATGCGTTAACATTTGGAGATAAAACGGTTTCAGACGCGATGACCCCCAAACGCGTTGTTGTTGACGTTCGCTCAACTGATGCAATAGGGCCCGTATTGATGGGTGAATTGCATAAAAGTGGACACAGTCGGTTTCCTGTGTATGAAGGTCGACACGACAACATTGTTGGTGTGCTCTACCTACACGACCTAGTAGAGGTAAAAGCAATTGGGACAGTTACAGACATAATGCATAAAAAAGTCATGTATGTGCACGAGGGATTCACCCTGTTCCAAACACTGCAGGCATTCGTAAAAACTGAGCAACATTTGTTTATTGTTGTGAATGAATTTGAGGAATACGTTGGCATCATCACCATCGAGGATGTGCTCGAGCGAGTCATCGGCAAATTGATCGTTGATGAATTCGACCGATATGATGACCTACGAGCTGTCGCTGCCGCGGCCGCCAAAAAAGAACGTGCCGCCAAAACAAAACAGGGGACTGACGTTTCAAAACACGCCGATACTACTGATGTGCCCGCGCCGGTCGATGCTCCCGCAAACCCTTCAAATGACGCAATGCCGCCGACCATATAGAGCATCCTAACGCGTCCATTCCTGGCGCTAATCCCCGCTCAACTCAAGCCCTACCACTTCATTCATCCAATTCTCCACCTCGCCAAACTCTCACAAACACGACACGGCTGGGGCACGTTTGTTAGCAAAAATGCAGAGAAAAATAGGGGTGGTGATAGAATAGTGGTATGAAACACAGGCAGTTGGTGGATAATAATGAGCGGGTCGGCGGCTAGGTAGACAAACGTAGCCGTGCAATCGACCCTGCCATTGTCGTATAATGCAGCATTCACTAGGAGAACAAAACATGAGAACACTTTCTAAAGATACCGTTCAAGCGATTGGTCAAAACGTCACCGTCAAGGGTTGGGTTGGCGCCAGGCGCGACCACGGCGGGCTGGTTTTTATCGACCTCCGCGACCACACGGGCGTGGTGCAGCTGGTCATTAGCCCCGATTTTGCCGAGGCATTTCAGCTGGCACAGGAGCTGCGGGATGAGTTTGTCATCGCCGCAACGGGCGTTGTCACCGAGAGGGCCGAGGCGCTCCGTAACCCAAACATCCCATCGGGCAATGTCGAGCTACGCGTCGAGAGCATCGTTATTTTGAACCGGTCTGAAACACTGCCTATTCAGCCTTTTGCAGAGGCACAGGCCAACGAAGAGCTTCGCCTGCGCTACCGGTACCTCGACCTGCGGCGACCAAAAATGCAGTCGATGCTACAAAAAAGAGCAGATTACTTTAGTCGCATGCGTCGGTACATGGAAGAACATGATTTTACAGAGGTAGCGACACCGATTTTGGCGAACAGTAGCCCTGAGGGCGCACGTGACTTTTTGATCCCGTCTCGTGTGCACGAAGGCAAATACTACGCGTTGCCGCAAGCGCCCCAGCAATTCAAACAGCTGCTGATGGTGGGCGGTGTGCCGCGGTATTACCAGATTGCAGCGTGCTTCCGTGATGAAGACCCGCGGGCAGACCGACTATACGGCGAGTTTTACCAGCTAGACCTCGAGATGAGCTTCGTCGAAGACGGCGAAGAAGTGCGAAGTGAAATGGACCAGCTGATTCGCTCGCTCGTGACCGACTTTGCCGGAAAACAGCTGATGAGCGAGGATATCCCACGCATAACGTACGCAGATGCCATGGAGCATTTTGGGTCTGACAAACCAGACCTGCGGTTTGGCATGGAACTTGTCGATCTAACAGATGTGTTTGCTGAGTCTGGTTTTAGTGTATTTAAAAATGCCGTTTCAAACGGCGGTGTGGTTAAGGCGATACGTGTAAAGGGTGGCGCAACTTTGAGCCGCTCGCAGATCGATGCATTCACCGAGATCGCAAAAAGTGAAGGCGCCGGCGGGCTGGCATATCTGACCTATAAAGACGGTGGAGTGCAGTCGCCAATCGCTAAATTTATGAATGAAGTGGAGCTAACAGAGGTAAAAACAAGATCCCAGGTGGAAGACGGTGATGCAGTGTTCTTTGCCGCAGATAGCCGCAGGGTTGCAAACAAGGTACTTGGGCGACTTCGCAACGAGTTTGCAGACCATTTTGGGCTGAAAGACCCGGGCGTGGTTGCGCTCGCCTGGATTGTTGATTTTCCATTTTATGAGCTTGATGAAAAGACGAATAAGATAGACTTCGGACACAACCCTTTTAGTATGCCAAAGGGTGGCCTGACGGCGCTTGCATCTGACGACAAACTGGGGATTATCGCGGACCAGTATGACATGGTCGCGAATGGTTACGAAATTTGTTCCGGGGGTGTTCGCAACCACAACCCAGAGGTGCTATACAGAGTGTTTGAAGTGCTAGGCTATGACAAAGCGTATGTCGAAGAAAAGTTCGGTGCGATGTTGAATGCGTTCAAATACGGAGCGCCACCGCACGCTGGCTGTGCCTTTGGCGTCGACCGACTGTTTATGGTGCTTATGAGCGAGGAAAACATCCGCGAGATCGTGGCATTTCCTAAAAACGGTAGCGGCCAAGACGTTATGATGAACTCACCGAGCGCTGTTACGGACGCACAGCTAAAAGAACTTCACATAAAAAACGCCTAGCCACAGCCGCGCTGGAAGGTTTTCGCCGAAATACTTTATTCCTCGTCAGAATTGGGGTAGAGTAGAGGTGAATGTATTGGAGGGACTATGCAACATATACTTTCTGCGGGTCAGTTTAGTACGGACCAAATTGCGGATATTTTTCGTCGTGCAGATGAAATGAAGGACGCATTTCACAACCACCGCGCCGAGATGGCCGAAACGCACAGGGGTCGTTTGGTCGCGACACTGTTTTACGAGCCATCCACTCGGACAAGACTTAGTTTTGAAGCAGCAGCGCAGTGTCAGGGGATGGGGGTGCTGAGCACAGAGAATGCCGGCGAGTTCTCGTCTGCGGTCAAGGGTGAGACCATAGAAGACACGATCAAAGTTGTCAGTCGCTATGCCGACGTTGTCGTATTACGTCACAAAGAAAACGGAGCGGCCGAGCGTGCGGCTGCAGTCAGTAAAGTGCCGATCATGAATGCTGGTGATGGTACAGGAGAGCACCCAACACAGTCACTTTTGGATCTGTACACGATTTATGAGGCCAAAGGACGGCTCGATAACCTGCATATAGTCATTGGCGGAGACTTAAAGCATGGCCGCACTGTTCGCTCGTTGGCACGGCTCCTGAGCCTCTACAAGGGGAATAGGATAACATTTGTCTCGGTGCCAGAGCTTCAGGCCGACCCACAGTTACGGGCAGAGCTGGAAAAAGCCGGGCTGAGTTTCACTATGACCGATGATATGTTGACTGCGCTTGCAACCGCCGACGTTGTGTACTGGACTCGTCTGCAAAAGGAACGTCTCGCCGACTCGGAGGTAGAATCACATTTCGTTATAGATAAAACGGCGCTCGCGGCGATGCAACATGATGCGATTATCATGCACCCGCTCCCGCGTGTTGGTGAAATAACTGACGACGTCGATAGTGACCCCAGAGCGAAATATTTTGAACAGGCTCAAAACGGGCTATATATTCGTGCCGCACTCCTTGATATGGCAGTTAGCTAAACCTTTCTACATTACTCTAGACAATCGTTCGCAGCAGCAGTATTATAGCGTCATGCACATAAACGCAAGTCTTGTACTCCGTCCGCGCCCGTAGGGGCTTGCTATTTTTTAACACGCACGTTTGCCCCTCGACTTTTTAAAAAAGCGAGGGGCTTTTACTACCTAAACGAGAAATAATCATGGGAATCACATTAAAAAATCTTGAAGACTACGATCTGACGAGGCGAGAACGAATTGCTAACATTGTTGCTGCAGAGATCGAGAATGAAGCATCGATCGCTAACATGAAAAAAGTCACCGGTGATGAGTTGCTAGCTCGCCCGCTCTCAGTGCTGGCGCTCGACGGACATTTTTTGGCTGGGCATGTCAGTGTCAAACAAATGGTTATGGTTGATGGGAAGCCTATGATGGAGGTGGGTGGGCTATGGGTGCCAACGTCCTGCCGTAGGCAAGGTATAGCGAGCCAGCTGGTTGATGTGGCCAAAGTGTTTGTTGTGTCTCAGCAGGCAACTGCGTATGCTTTTGTGAACCAGGGAAGTGCACCAGTATTTCGAAGGCATGGTTTTATAGATGGAGTTTTTACGGTCCAAGCGGGTGGTAGCAGAGAGTGTGTTTATTTACATGCGGGCAAAATGGCCTTGGTTGCTTAACGTAACGATGCAGGATAATCAGACTTTCGTGGAAAATAATAAACAACCATTTTTTCTTGAGCGATATTTGATTATACTTATGGTATGACGCTCATATCAAAACAAACATGGCAAGATTATTTCGAAACGAGTCACCCGAGTATTGCGGCGGTGGTGTATAGCCAAGTAGTTGTTGCCATACTTTGCCTGGTCAGTGTGTTGCCGACTATCGTAACAGAGGTCGGCTTGACGGGTATCAAGCAATTTCTTGCATCTGGGTTTGGACACTGGCTGAACCAGATATTGCAGGCAATAGACAAATT
>CAZLLY010000068.1:0-6044 GCA_964560755.1 uncultured Candidatus Saccharibacteria bacterium
CCCATGACTTGCTGAGCGTACTGCGCGTTCGTAAGATTACCATACCCAGATCGTCCCGTACCCCAGGTGTCACAGGCTGGCACATGTGCGTTAAGAAAGTTTTGAACTTCAGCAATACTACTCATCCCGCCCTTATCGTAAAATAAAGCGTCGTCTATAATTCGACCCGCCTCAAAATCGGCAGCGTTAATTGCCGATGAAGTTGGCGCAGTAATAATCTGCCCAATAAAAACCAGTCCTAGAATGGCGAATCCAAGAAGTGGTTTTTTTATCATTTAGTAAATTCCTTGGTATTTACGGATGTGCCCTCTGACGTCGAAGAGGTGTACTTAAGTTTAATAGTCCACGCACCAGCTTTAGGTAGCTCATTTGAGGGGAAGGAGACTGTTTCACAGGTCGTTGACGTTGGGTTAATGAGTGTAGTGCTTACTTTCGTAATAGTTGAGGACCCGTTTGTAAAGGTATATATACAGCTACCACCTTGCTCTGCAATATTCGTGACCATACCACTAGCGCTAACTGTTCCGTTAAATATCCCCGCATTTGTTACTAAAACGCTGGCAGCCTGTTTGCCATTTGCCGTAGTATCTGGGTCACTAGGAGTGTCATTTTGGTTGTTCTGAGTTTTTTGCTCGGGGTTTTCTTCTAGGACTTTGGTTGCCTGCTTTTCAGTATCGGTCCGATCCATGTTTACATATTGCCCCGAGACAGTATCGGTATCTGTAGACTTTTTATCAACCTGGAATGGCGGGAGGTGTAAAAAAGCAGCCACGGCAACATACCCTGCAAGTAAAACTGCGAGGACTGCTGTGACTAAGAGAGCTGGTTTGCGACTTCTTTTTTTAGTATTTTTTATATTCATACCTAATAGTTCCTTATGAAGGATAGTATAAACTACTTATGCTTTAATGTAAATTTATTATTGTAATAGTTACACTAGTCATCGGTGTTGGTGCGCGACACACGCTGTTGGTGTTCGAGTGAGTAGGTTGTATGCGACGATTCGTCGGCAAGATCAACGCTTGCGCCTAAGCGAACACCCTTCCATTTCTCTATGTAGTAGAATGGGTTCATCACTAACCAATACAGCTTATACTTTTTTGAATATTCGCCGTCGCGAAACAAACGTACTGCATCTTTACATACACCTTTTATTGTAATCTTAGCCACCGTTTTAAGCGACGGCTTATCGACAGGTATACCAACCTTTCTAAGGCCAAGTGTTTCGTCGAATATCCTCGCCTTATAGTCTTTTAGCGCCACGTCATTACTATGTATTACGTTTCCCCTTGGAGCGTAGGCTTTTATGTAGCCTGCGCCAATAATGTCGCGGCCAAACAATTGGTCTTCTGCGTATGCTACGGGCTGATAAGGCACATCTCCTGTCAATATACTCCTGCGGCCAGCAGAGTTGACGTCTGAGTAAAATGATATGAAATCGTATTGTCCTTGATTTTCAACAAAATAATCCTTGTAAAAAAGTGTTGTCCCCTCGTCTGGGCCAAGGTTTTTAAATACGGAGTTAATTTCATACTTAAGCATAGGTACGCATTTTGAGCGTGGGGTTTGTTTACCTACAACACCAGCAATTTTTTCATTTAACTCGAAAGGTTTTACCATTTCATATAGCCAGTGGGTAGTGGCGGGAACTGCGTCCTGCGACAAATAGACAACGATGTCGCCTTTTGCGTCAAAAGCTGCGTCTCTACGCGCTTTTCCGTGTATATAATCTTTTTTAGCAATAGTCTGATACCGCATGTTGTCATGTTTAGCTAGATACTTCTTGATAATTTCGGGTGTTGCATCGGTTGATGAAGTGTCGCGTATTAACACTTCGTATGTAAAAGGTACCTCTTGCTTAAAGACCATTTTCAGCAGATCATCAAGATACTGTTCGCCAAAATACGTCGGTATAAATACCGTAACATACGGGCTATTACTTTTCACTCCCCGTCACCTCTCGCATTATGATGCGCTCAACCTTTTCGTAAGATTTATCCCATGATAGTGACTGAACGCTATTTGACGCATGCTTCGCATGGTCTTCTATATCTTTGCGCTCAACAGCTTCACAGAGTGCATCGGCAAGTTGAATGGGGTTTGTTGGCGCATAGTCAACATATTCGTCCATCCCATGTAACACCATGCGATTATTTTCCCCCTCGTTCATTACAGGTATACAACCAGATGCAATGAGTTCAAGTGGTAACAGCGAAACATTAGTGAGTGACAATACCAAACAAGCGACACTTTCTTGGTATAGTTCCGCAAGTTCTTGGTGATTGAGAATCGCCCGATTGTTATATTCGAATGGAATTTTGAAATTTGACACATCCCAGCCGAAGAAGTCGACTTCGTATTCTGGGTGTTTCTTCAAAAATATATCGAGTGCCATCACGCCTATTTCGAATGCACGGCGCTCCGTGACTGGCCGCGCATAAAAACATATCTTCTTCTTTTTTGCGACTTTATCGGCAGATTTATAGATATCGAGATCAGCACCAAAATCAAAGTAGTCAGCCTTCATACCGAATTCTCCCACCTTTTTAGTCAACCATGGACCTGCGGTGATACCAAAAAAATTCATTCTATAGGTATTTTCTGCAAGTACCGAACGCGACCCCACGCCATAAAAGTATGGTTCAAAATCTTGTACAAAATAGAACTTATGGGCAGTTGTATCAATATTAAACGTAGGGTATACAGTCTCCCAGCCAGTCGCTATAAGCGCATCAGAATCCTTATAGTCAGCAATTTTTTTTACAGTAATATCTGTTTTAAAACTATCGCGTAAAATCTCCTCGGCGTCATCGAGTGACTGAGCTTGGATACCTTCGTAAATATAAAAGGTAACATTGTGGCCTGCATTTTTTAAATGTCGAGCAAAACGAACTATTGTATTTTGACCTCCCGCACCATTACTGAGTGGAGATAGTACCCAGGCTATATCTAGTTTTGATTTATCTATCTTTTTTGGCGTAACGTAAGGATGGTGAATATAGTCAGCGGAAACAACATCTTCAACATCAACCATTACATCTATCGGTGATTTGCTTTTTATTACTCGTTTAGCTATGTAACGGGCGGTTCGTTCAGCAGTCTTCGCAAAACCCTCGTCTTTTAGATATTTTTTAACTTTGTATATCTTATTCATAAATGCATCCTACTCTCCCGCAACGCTAACGGTGAATTCTTTTAGTTTAATATCTGGATATAGCAGAGCCCCTGTTGGTGTTTCGCGACCAATTCGAAACGCTCCCGAATCGGCAACTTGATCGTATATCTGATGGAACGATGAGCTTGCACACCCCGTGCTAATCCTGTATTTACCGTTCGTAAAGATATTTGGTATCTCCCACACTAGTGTCACTTCTCTATCCTTTTTAATGGTGCCTGTCTTTTTCTCTACTTGATACGTGTTTGCGTCAATCAACCCTATGTCGCTCGGCGAGTAGATAGAAAGACCAAACACGGGATTTTCGACCGTCTTATTGCTTAGATATTTTGTTTCAATAGTAACGATATCTCGTGTCACTTTTACCTTAGTTGAGGTTGTTCGTATTTCGCCCGAACCCCAACGTTCGCCACTTACATGATCACGCTCGTGCTGGTCTTCTATGTCCCTAATGAATAGCTGTTGGTACGCAAGCGCAACCCGTTCCGGGCTTCCCTGCTCAGCAATGACACCATCCTCAATCATTATCGCTCGGTCGCAGTACTGGCGAACCGCGCCCATGTCGTGCGTAACGAGGATGACTGTCTTTTTTTGTTTTTTCAGATTCATAAAATAGTCAAAGCATTTTTGCTGGAAGGCTGCGTCACCAACCGCAAGGACTTCGTCGAGAACTAGTACGTCAGTATTCACCTTTATAGCAATCGAAAACGCTAAACGCACCTGCATACCCGAGCTGTAGTTCTTAAGTTTTTGGTCCATAAATTCTGAAAGTTCTGCAAAATCGACGATTTCTTCGTACATCGCATCCATTTCTGGACGCGAAAATCCTAGCAGCGCGCCGTTAAGATACACATTATCCCTACCTGAAAGTTCTGGACTAAAACCAACACCAAGCTCGATAAACGGTGTTAGCCTACCGTTGACTTCTATGTTGCCGTGTGTAGGGTTATATATTCCTGCTATTAATTTTAGTAGCGTACTCTTACCTGACCCATTACGACCAACGATACCCAGAAACTCACCTTCATACACATCAAACGCCACGTCCTTTAGTGTTTTTTGTGTTTTATAGCCACGTTTATTTAAGTTAATGATTCTGCCTTTTAGGGAATTTTGGCTATCAAACGGAAGTCGGAATTCTTTACTAACATGATTAATCTTTACCGCGATATTTTTTGGCATTTATATATTCTCCGCAAAGTTTGGTGCTTGACGCTTAAAATACCGCACTCCTAATACGAGAACTATTAGCATAAAACATATAGGGATAAGTATAAATAAGTGATTACTAAATAGACTCCAAGCAGTTGGTACTTCATGACTTACAAGATTAAACCGTGCATCCTGAATAATCATGGCGATAGGGTTTAATAGTAAGATTTTTTGCATCGTAATACTTGGGACGATAGCGATAGAGTAAATTATAGGCGTAGCGTAAAATCCTGCCTGTAGGATAACCTCCCATATATAACTAAGATCCCTAAACTTTACATATGCCGCAGCAAGAAATAATGATACTCCTAGTGCAAAGAGGTAGAGCGCTAGTATATCGAGAATAAATAGAGGCGCCGTCATAGTGATTGTAACGCCGTTTACAATCATAAATATTGCCACAATTACGAGACTTAGGCATAGATTAATAAGCGCCGAGATACTAGTACTCACTGGAATCATCCAGCGCGGAATCTTTACTTTACGAATTAAGTCCCCGCGACCAACCACCGAGCCTAAACTCTGCACTGTCATTTCAGTAAAAAAATTCCAAAGCACGATACCTAGTAGTAGATATATAGGAAAATGAGGTACGCCTTTATCCATTTTAAGGAAAAATACAAATACAACATATAGAATAACAAACATCATGAGTGGTTTAAGAAGAGACCACATATAGCCAAGTAGCGAACCTTGGTAGCGAAGCTTAAAGTCGGTACGGACGAGTTCAGACAATAACGCCTTATTTTCTTTAGCAAAAAATCGTTTCATCTTACTGTATTATAGGTAAAGATGGCACGAGTTGCAATTGTAGTACTGAACTGGAACGGCGCAGATGACGCGATTGCTTGCATTGCCTCGCTACTAGTCCAGAAAGACGCTGTGCCTGATGTTGTATTGGTTGATAACGATTCGCATGATGATTCTGTAGCAAAACTAGGACAGTATGTTGCAGAAGTAAAAGCGCCCATTCACTTTATAAAAAACGGTGTTAATAGTGGCTTTACGGGTGGTAATAATGTTGGCTTTAGCTATGCACTAGAACAGGGGTACGAATATATCGGCACCCTCAACCCCGATGCTACCGCCGACGCATACTGGACCAGTAGCCTGATAGCCGAGTTAGATACTAACAACGATGTGGGTATTGCTACAGGTATACTCGCGAGAAGTGATAAAAAAACAGTTGATACGACAGCAGAGCAATACACCACATGGGGTATTCCAAGCCCGCGCGGCCGCGATGGCTTACTTGCCGACGCGCCGCAAGAGCCAGAATACGTATTTGGCTCTACGGGCGGTGGGTTTATTGCCCGGGCCGATATACTACGCAAAATAGGGCTGTTCGACGAAAAGTTCTTTATGTATTTTGAAGATGTAGACCTAAGTTTTCGCGCACAGCTTGCAGGCTACAAGGTTCGCTATACACCAAGGGCAATCGCATACCATAAACTGAGTGCCAGCACTAATAAAGTGCCTGGCCTAGCAGTGTACAACACGTTTAAAAACTTGCCTATGCTTTACGTAAAAAACATGCCACGTGAACTTTGGCTTACTACCTACCCTCGCTTTGTACTTGCTTACACCCTCATACTCGGCAATGCTATTGTGCGCGGCCGTGGCTGGCCAGCACTAAAAGGTTGGGTAAAGAGCTGGC
>CAZLLY010000069.1:0-5907 GCA_964560755.1 uncultured Candidatus Saccharibacteria bacterium
GCGGCAAACGCGGCGGTTATATCTGGGCTATACGTCTGGAAGGTTACGTTTGGCTCAACCGATGCGGCTCCCGTAACGAGTCTCGTCACTTTCGTTTTTTCGTGTGCGAGTGCTAGGACAGGTATCTTTCGGTTTGTCGCCACACTTAGTTCCCACCCCATCCCGGTGCTCGGGTAGTCGCAAATAGCTATAAAAGCATCACAGTTTTTGACGCAATGACCGATATCCCAGTTATATACATCGGCTGCCGTTCCGCCTACGAGGCCTACGAAATCAAAAACTTCATGTCCAAGCCCGCGCAAAGATGCCTTAAACGCGTCGACCGACTGAACAAAAGATTCCGGCGCATCGGTAAGTCCACATCCTACGTATAACTTTGCCATCTTAAAAACACCTCCGTTATAGATATCAATATACCTATAGTAGCAAGAAGTCTCTGCATATTCGAACGGGCCACCACACTAGCCGAAGCACGTGACAACAAAACGAGATGTATATAACAAAATATTTCTGGTACCGCAGGCCGGACTTGAACCGGCACGAGCATAAAGCTCACAAGATTTTGAGTCTGGCGTGTCTACCATTCCACCACTGCGGCACTAGAAATATTTTGTTAAAGATAGCGAGCAGAATACTGCTGTATCCACCGTACATCAAGATGTACAAGATAACCACAAGTTTTACCATGGTCACCAGGGGTGTATTGTACTATACTGTGTGCAGAAATGCGAGAGGGCGTTCATAAAACACCCTGGACCACTTACGAACAATGACGATGCGATTAGACCCAATTTCAGATGACATGAAAAGCCTTTCAGAGTCAAAAAACACTGCTGCAATTGACTTAGTGCGGAAAAAAGTAGCGTCTGCACTTGGTAGTGGCGAAGTGCCGAGCGCCACCACGACGATCGCCGAGGCTGTAACTGCCAAGGCCCCAAGTAAACATCAGCAATTCATGATCGAACTCAGCCAGTCGGGGAAAAGCCTGGCAGAGGTTCAGACCGAGTGGCATCGCTACTACACGATGTTATCTGACAAAGATAAGCGCGAAGTCTGGGACGAATTTTATGCCGCCAACCAGGGGACAAACTACCAGCGACTTTTCGAAAAAAACCAGACCGCCGATAAAGTCGACGCGTATAACCAAAACCAGCCACAGCCGACGAGCCTACCGAGCGGCATAACCGTCAGCCACCAAGTCGCAGCCCCAACCCAAACCGCAACACCCCTGTCACAGGCGAAAACTATCAAGCGGGCGCACCACGATACTCCGGTCGACGAAGTCAAAAAAAAGATCATTGACACCGTGTCTGCCGGCGGACAGCTACAAGCGAGGCACCACTGGCAATCTTTATTCTTTGGCCTCGGCATGGGCGCAATCGTCTTTATCGTACTCATGTTTGGCTTTTTCAACGAAATGATCCTCGCGCCCTTTGTGACGCCGAGCCGAAAAGTCTCGGCTGAAACGCCGATTATCGCCAGTAGCAACGTCGAGGCCAACGCCAGCCCAACGGTGATGGTACCCAAAATAAACATTCAGATCCCGATAGATTTTGACGTCCCGAGTATAGACGAGGCAACCATGCAGGCCTCGCTAGAGGGTGGCGTCGTACATTACCCATCGACCTCTCTCCCCGGTCAGAACGGTAATGCTGCATATTTCGGCCATAGCAGCCAAAACGTATTCAACAATGGTAAATATAAATTTGCCTTTGTGCTACTGCATCAGGTAACAACCGGTGACGTATTTTATATCACGTACCAGGGGAAACGATATGTCTATCAGGTGTTCGCCAAGGAAGTTGTTCCACCGACGCAAGTTAGCGTTTTGAGCGACACCAAGGGTAAGCAGGCAACAGCCGTGCTCATCACCTGCGATCCGCCAGGGTTTAGCACCAACCGTCTCGTCGTCTGGGGAGAGCAAATAAGCCCGAACCCCGTAACCAACACTGCGGCGAGCCCAAAGAGTACAACGCAGCCTGCACAGCTCGCGAGCAAAGGGCAGAGTGCCTGGGAGCGTTTCATGCAAGCGCTACAGTTCTGGAAGAAGGACGAGTAGAGCGGGGCGAGAGTTAAGAGTTAAGAGTTAAGAGTTAAGAGTTAAGACTTCGTCACTCTGTGATTATATAAAAAGACTTTTGTTTCCGCACTGTCATCCAGAGGTGAAACCGAAGTCTCCTCAAGGAGCCGAGAGTTAAGAATCTATGCCTTTGTCATTCTGAGGCATCGCCGAAGGATCTTCTAAAAGCATGTTGCCACAGGAAGATTCTTCACTTCGTTCAGAATGACTGTGGTGTTGTGTATGAGTCTAAGTCTCGTCATCACCAGCGAACGCGAGGATCCAGCCGTAACGATCGGCGAAGCAGATATAACTTCCACTCTTAACTCATGACTCACATCTCTTGACTCTTGTTTCTTAGCCCTGAGCTCTCCGACCCCTAGCTATTCTGCACGAGAGACTGGAGTGCTTGGTCACTAACAGCGCGCTCGCCGTTTAGCTGGTACCAGGTGCCGTCTTTTACCCATGTCGCGTTGCCGTTGTTCAGTCGATATACAATCAACCCATCTACTAGCATTGCATCATAGTTTAGGTCACCATTCGCACTTTTCGATGAAATGTTATCTATCATATGGCTACCATCCCAGTTGGTCGGCTGCTCGATAAGCTGATACTGCGCGTCGGCAGTTTTTAAGCTAATCGTGCGATGAGTCGGACTAGAGCTAACCCCTGCATATCTAAAAGGTGTTTTGCTGAAGTTATGGTTCGCAGTGCTAACTCCAGCCTGCAACCCAGCAACCTGTATCTGCAAGCTTGGTGTGTTTAGATACGCAGCAAAGCCAGCAATGACGAGCAGCGCCAAAACACCGCTAGCCATACTCACAAAATGGCGGCGAGCCTTGCGTTTATATGCCTTGGAGTGCGATTTGATATCAACATGATGACTCGCGTTCGCAATAGCGCGTGTAAACATATCGTCGGGAACATTAGTGCGCTTTGGCGCTGGAGTGTCGATGCTTTCGTCGGTCGAGGCAGTCGCTGCAGGGGCACGGCGAACAGGCACAACTGCATGTTGAACAGTCAGATTTGTCTTTGGCTCTTTGTGGTTAAATTTGCTGATCTGCTCATTGCGCACGACGGCTTTTGCGCGCTCGAGTCTTGCGTGGCTCACGGTGTTAACCGATGGTTTTGGCCGAACCGCAACGGCCATATCGTTGGCGGTGAGTTCGTGTTGAACACGAACGAGCTGTTTTGAGACAGGTTTTTTGACGGCGCTACGCATCAATGTCTGTGATGGTTTTGGCGTATGCTTTGCGACTGTTTTTCGCACCGTAGGTTTTGTGACAGTTGCAACTGCGACCGATACTTTTGTAGACTTTTTTTCGGATGTTTTTTCTACATTCTTATGACTAGTTGTGATGAGCTTGCCCGTGACAGCATCATAGCTTTTGCCATTTATTGTGATAGTTTGTGTGCTCATTTTTTCCCTTTTGTACCCATAGTGGATTATTGTCTATATCATACTGCTTATGCAGGGTAAGCGCAAGCACAACTATCCCGGGATATAAAAGCCTAGGCTCTAGAGGCAGCAGATAAGAGATATGAGTTAAGAGTTAAGAGTTAAGAGCTAAGAGTGAAAGCTGAACCGGCTTTGCCGGTAGTTACGGCTGGATCCCCGCGTCCGCGAGGATGACGGAGACGAGTCTACGCTATCACCTCTGTTACTTTACTCGCCCGCGGTCATTCAGAACGGAGTGAAGAATCTTCCTTTGTAGTAAGGCATTTTAGAAGATCCTTCGGCGTTGCCTCAGGATGACAAAGACATGGATTCTTAACTCTTAACTCTTAACTCATATCTCTTAACTCTCGTTTCAGACAACATAAGAGTGGTACTCCAAGCTGTCAAGAGGTATACTATGCTAAGAAATCTATGGAATTTTTAGACCCAAAAGCAGAACGACGCCACCACATGATGCTCATACTAGGCTATGGTCTCATCGCTATTGCGATTGCCTTTGCAGCCTTGATACTGCTGTATTGGTCGTACGGGTACTCGCTCAACCGACAGGGTGAAGTTGAACAAAATGGTCTCGTTTTTGTCACCGCGTCGCCCGTGCAGGCAAAAGTCACTTTAGACAATGGGGGTGACACATCTCAGACAGACGCAAGATTCACATTAGGAGCGGGCACGTACAACATGCGCATTACCGCAGACGGATACCGCGAGTGGAAACACGCCTTTAAAGTACAGGGGACAGATGTGCAGCGGTTTACCTACCCCAAACTCTTCCCAACTACACTCACGTCAAAAGCCCTCACCTCGTTTGAGACAGCGCCGCAAATCGTAACGCAAAGTCCCGACCGACGCTGGATGCTCGCCAAAGACACCGTCACACCTAACACGTTCGTCCAGTATGATATGCGCGCTCCCGACGCTCCGGTCAAGTCAGAAGTAGCCGTACCAGTCGCACAAATGACCATGGGCGATGGCAGCCAAACCTGGCGCGTCGTAGAGTGGTCGACAGATAACAACCATCTCCTCTTGGAGCATAGCTATACCGATAATGGCGGGGCGCTCCACGAGCTCATTATGTTCGACCGCTCGGCACCAGAAAAAAGTCAGAACCTCACCAAAACGTTATCAATACCCGCGGGCGAGCAACTGACGCTTTTCAACAAAAAATATGACCAGTTTTATGGGTACAATAGCGAAACAAAGGTACTTCGAGCATTTTCAGTCGACGGAAAAGTCCTGGCCGACCAAATAGACCACGTTCGAGCATATAAAAGTTACGGCGACGACACATTGCTGTACGTTTCAGACCTAGCAGAGGGCAGTAAGGAGTCGTCGGGAACGGTAAATGTCGTGCTCCGCCAAGGCGCCAAGAGATTAATTTTACGTCAACTTTCGTCCTCAGCTCCGGGCTACCTACTAGACCTAACCGAGTTCGATAACGCCTGGTACATCGCACTGGCTGCGACCGATGACAAAGGTGTCTACGTCTACCGCAATCCGTTCAGGCAAACGTTGACTGGAACAGAATTACCCCGAACATGGCGGTTTATGCCGGTCCAAAACCCAACGAACATCTCATTTTCGGCTAACTCACAGTTTTTGCTCGTCGAGAATGGTCAAACCTGTGTTGTCTACAACGCGGACACAATAGAAATGCACCGTTTCTCGCTACGACAACCGCTCGACACACCCCAGGAAAAAGTACGTTGGATGGACGGACATAGGCTTGTCTATGTATCAGGTGACAAAGTTGTGATTGTAGAGTTTGACAACCAAAATGAACAGACCTTGCAAGCTGCCTCGGCTTCCTATACGCCGTTTTATTCATCGGACTACACCTATGCCTATGCTGTCGCCCCAGGTGACGGTGCCGAAGTGCAGCTGCAATCAACCCCTCTCGTCGTTAAGAAATAGGGCAAACGAGCAAAGAGATAAGAATTACGGAATTACAGAATTGAGAATGGAAGCTGCATCGACTCCGTCGGTAATTATGACTGGGTCCCCGTGTTCGCGGGGATGACGAAAGTACAGAGTTTATGTCTACCACTGTCATTCTGAACGGAGTGAAGAATCTCCCCTGTGATAACATGCCTTAGAAGATCCTTCGGCTTCGCCTCAGGATGACAGTGCGGGACGGGAAGTTGTTTTTATATATATTGTCACGAAGTGACATAGTTTCTATTCTCAATTCTTTAATTCTGCAATTCATATCTCTTAACTCTTATCTCTTGGCTCTTAACTCTTGTTCCTACCTCATCTCCGCCACCCCTGTGGTATACTGCTATGCATGACACACATTCGCACCCGTTTTGCTCCTAGCCCTACTGGTTTTCTGCACGTTGGCGGTATCCGTACCGCACTTTTTGCCTATCTACTTGCCAGGCAAAAAAAC
>CAZLLY010000070.1:0-4791 GCA_964560755.1 uncultured Candidatus Saccharibacteria bacterium
CTGAAGCGCCACAGGAGGAGTTGATCCGTATTGAGGGCAACTGGTATTTCCCGCCGTCTAGCGTAAAAAGAGAATTTCTTACAGACAGTACCACCCACACTACCTGTTTTTGGAAAGGTGAAGCGAGTTATTATAACGTTGCGGTAAATGGCGATGTTAATACCGATGCCGCTTGGTACTATCCAATGCCGAAGGAAGGCTCAGTTGAGCGCGTTCGTAAAGATTTTGCCAATTTCGTTGCATTTTGGCATGGTGTTGAAGTTACCGAGTAATCTAAACGTTTAATCGATACCAGGCGTTACCACTACTATAGACGATGGTACGAGCATAGGCAGTATTTAAGATGTAATTACTTGTGCCGTCAATGGTGCCGCTGATAGTGATGGTATTGCCTGATGAGCAGTTCCCAGACTCGTCTTTAATGATGAATTGTTTGCCTGGCGTGACGCTACTGGCGCTCGGGAGCGTGACCGTGCGGGCGGCCGAGAGTGAGGTATAGGCAATGAGTGAATCATTGGCTGTGAGAGTATAGTTGGCATTGACGACGGTCGTGCGTGCGCTTGTATTCGCCTGCCCGCTGGTAAGCGCAAGATATGGGACGGCGCTCACGTTGGTGCTCGTACTGCCGCCGCCTCCACCTCCGCCACTTGCAGTACGGGTCGAGGCCCAGTAGAGCGCGTTTGCTTTGGTGTGGCCGTTGTCGATGTCAGGACCATACTGGGTGTCGGCAGTGTTGGTAATTTGAGTCAGCGGCATACTGAGGGCTTCGGAGTAGCCGGCCGATGGATCGATGACGGCATGCATGCCGTACATCAGGCTGTTCCAACCAGTGTCCTGTGGGTTGCCGGTGCTGGCGATTGGGATGTTGACGCTCGCCATGGGATACAAGCGGGTCACCCACGCCGAGTCCATGTATTCTTCGGTAATTGGGGTAAACGGTAATGACTGTATGCCGTAGAAATACTCTGGGCGCGAGCCGAAATACGTTTCGACGGCGACTTTGTGGGTACGGATGATAACCGCCGTACCGTGATTGTTAAATGGCGACGGGTAAATGTCGCTATTTGCGGCGATATGCCAGTATTTTTTGGCTGAGCGGATTTCGCTGGCGAGCAGTAAGCGGCCAGTGTCTCGCAGGTCGCTATTGCTGGTCGCAAGACCCCACAGGTAGATACCATACCAGGCGTTGATCGCCTCGGAGGTTGATTCTTGTCCTGGTCCGACGTCGATACCGACAAGGCCGCCGGCCCATGAATGACCTGCGTACCAGTCTTTGTGGCGAAATTTCGGAAAGTAGGTGTCGCTGTGGGATGGGTTGGCGATGTCGCGGATGAGCGATTCGATAGCTGCCTTGTTATTGGCGCGCCAGGTGGCGTCATTGCGGGCGACGACCGCAGCGGCATAAATCCAGTAGCCGTAGTGGAAATGATGGTCGTTGAAGCGCCCCGAGCCGAAGTCGGCGCCCATATCAGCCAGGCCATTTTCGGTGCTGATGCCTTTCCAGGTGGTGCCGCCTTGGTAGAGGAGCGCGTTGCGGTAGCCTGAGCCATTGACTCCCGCCGAACCGGTTGGGGTGGCCGTCAGGTAGCTGGTAATTTGGTTTTTAATGTTGGTCGCAATGGTTGTGGCGGTTGTGGTATCGCCAATTTGTTCAGCGATGAGGATGAGCTGCGCCATCTTGGCGAGATATTTGCCGTAGTAGTACGGACTGACGCCCCAGCCGTTACCGACGGTATCATAGAGTGAGTTTTTCTCGGTGTTGAGCGCGGTTTGGATGTCTGAGTATTTGCCGGCTGGAATGGGATTTGGGGTGGTCCAACTAATCGAGGTGAGTGTTTCGCTGAGCGTCCATGTCGAACCGACAAGCGCGCGCATGTCGCCGCGGAGCGTGTTGAGCGTCAGGGAAGTGTAGGTGGCGCCCGGCATAAGGTCTTGATGATGGGGGAGCGCGAATATCAGCGGCGAGCCACTGCCAGTCGTCGTATAGTTGAACGTCATCGTCGCGGTATTGCCGGAATAGGTGGCGTTGACGCTGCCACCAGTCAGCGTGGCCGACGAGTTAGCGTCGTAGACCGCCTCGTCGCTGGCTTGGTTGAGGACGGCGAGCTGGATGCGGCCAGTATAGGTGCTCGTTGCGATCAGGCTATTACCACTCAGGGTAAAGCTGAGCGCTGTCGAAGCGTAGATGACCCAGACGCGATCGTAGCGGTTCGTCTTGATTTTTAGCTTGGTGACGCCGGAGAGATTGGCTGAACCGGGGCTCGCACCATTGATTTCGAGGATGGCGCCCTCAATCGTAATGACGGGCGTAGCAGTAGTGAAAATACCATTATGGAACGCTTGGCCTTGAACGAGATGACTCGCCATGTTGCCGCCAGAATGGTTAAAGCGCAGGCTCACACCGAGGTCGCTATAATCCGTGATTTCGCGGGTCGAGATGGTTTCGTTGATACCAAGGGAAATATCTTTGGCTCCAGAGAGCGTAATCGAATTATTCGCGACGCTGCGGTCGCCGGGCTGGTTACCGAAGTAGGAAATGGTGATGCCTTTGCCGTCGGTTTGTGGCCATTGGGCGTAGGGCAAGCTCATCGTCTTGCCGTTATAGTTGCTGGAATCATAGTGCGGGATGATGAGGTTTTGCCACCAGGCATTTGTCGGACGGAGCTTGCTTGTGCTCCAAGTGAAATAGCTTGCAGGAGCAAGTGAATGGGCGGTACTCTTGACGGTAAATGGAGTTGCGGATGTCGCGATGGGGTCGGTAAATGCCATGGGTTATGCTCCTACTTTTGACCAATTAGTGCCGTTGTTATAGATACGGGTGTTGCTATAAGCGGTGCTCAGAACCAAGTTACTGACGCCGTCGATGGTGCCGATAATCGTGATCGTATTACCCCCAGAACAATTCCCAGATTCATCTTTGATGATAAATTGCTTGCCGGCGGGGACGCTGGAGGCGGCTGGCAGGGTGACGGTACGCGCGGACGACAGGGTAACGTAGGCGATCAGGGTGTCGGTGCTCGTCGCAGTGTAGTTGGTATCACTGATACCGTTTCTGACCGCGGTGCTGGGCTGGCCGTAGCTGTAGCCGACATACGGAACTGCGTTGAGATTATCTGCCATAGTTCCTCCTATATCCTCGACCAGTTAGTGCCGTTACTATAAATACAGATATTTGCATACGCTGAGTTCAATACGAGATTAGTAGTGCCATCAATCACGCCACTGATCGTAATGGTATTGCCTGATGAACAGCTGCCAGATTCATCTTTGATGATAAATTGCTTGCCGGCTGGGACGCTGGAGGCGGCCGGAAGCGTTATCGTCCGGGCGCTGGTGAGCGACGTAAAGCCGATGACGCCATCGCGAACGGTGGCGGTGTAGCTAGTGTCTGCGACGGCAACGCGGGCGAGGCCTGATGGAGTCGCGCGGGTAAAACCGAGGTAGCTGACGGCATTTTTGTTGGAACCGGTCGGACCGCCTCCCCCGCCGGAGCTTGTGATGGTATAGCTCTTGGCGCTCGAACTGGAACCGCTGTAGGCACCAGTATCGGTCGGGGCAAATGTTGCGGTCAGCGAGTGTGAGCCAACGCTCAGGCTACTCGTCGTCATGCTTGCCGTACTGCCGCTGACGCTCCCAGAACCGATGGCGGTGAGGCCATCTTTGAAAGTGACGGTACCAGCGGCTGACGGGCTGACGGTGGCAGTGAGCGTGACTGTTGCGCCCTGAACTGCGGTGGTGGCCGGAGAAACGCTGAGTGAAGTTGTCGTGCTGGTGGGTGCCGAACCGCCGGCACCCTGGGTGGCCGACCAGTAAAGCAGGTTGGTTTTGCTCGCCCCAAAGGCATCGAGGTACTGGTTGTCGTTCGTGATACTTATGCCGTTGATCTGCGTAAATGCGGCGTCCGGGTCGATGATGGCGTGCGCGGCGTAGGTGTAACCGAGCCAGCCGCCAGGCGTAGTGGCGGTGCCGGTCGTGGCATTGTCGGCAATGTTCGCTGGATACGTTTCTTGCATCCAGGTTTTCGGAAGTAGCTCATGGGAAGCTGGCGTGAACGGCAAGGTTTCGATACCAACGAGGATGTCGTCAGTGATGCCAAACCATGTGCCGTTAAAAGCTTTGTTCGCAAAGAGCAGCGGAATGACTTTTTGCTGCGCGAAGTCTGACGGGTACACAGAATTGTAGCTGGGCATTTGCCAGTACAATTTAGCAGCGTTGACTTCTTTGGCCTGCAAATAGCGGCCGACGTTACGCAGGTCGATCTGGTTGGTCGCAAGCCCCCAGAGGTTGATGCCATACCACGCGTTCACGGCCTCGCTGGTGGATTCTTGGTTGCGGCCATCTCCGTTGGCTTGCAAACCCGCCGCCCAGCTGTGCCCCTCGAACCAGTCATGGTGACGGAGCTGCGTGAAGTAAGGGTCGCTCGTCGAGGGGTTGGCGATATCTCGGATCATATTGTTGACTTTGGTCTGGTAGGAGCTGGCCCAAGCCGCGTCAAAATGGGCGACCACGGCAGCCGCGTAGATGAAATAGCCCCAGTGGAAGTAATGGTCGTTGTAGACAGCATTGCCGAACTCTTGGTTAGCATTTTGCGGGTCACCAGCCGGCGAAGCTTCATGGGCGCTGTTGGCGACGACGCCACCCCAGGTCGTGTCGTACATCAGGCTGCGGCTTGCGACGGAGCTGGCGTCATTGTCGAACCATGGGTTAAGGTAGGTTTTCATGTTGGTCAGAATGCTGTCCCGGGCTGTCGTATCGCCAACTTGGTCAGCGATGAGGCTCAAGCGGGCGGCA
>CAZLLY010000070.1:4801-5889 GCA_964560755.1 uncultured Candidatus Saccharibacteria bacterium
GAGATTGTAGGCCTGGAAGTTTTTCTCGGTGACGAGTGCGGTGGTGATGGCGGAGAGCTTGTTACTATCAATCGCGTTCGGCGAATTCCAGGTGATAGTACTGAGCTGATCAGTCATCGTAAATGTATTGCCAATGGCAGCTTTCAGTTGGCCACGAATGGTCGTGAAAGAGAAGTTGCTGGCGTACGTCGGTGAGCTCAGGATGGCTTCGTGGTGCGGCAAGACGTAGGTGAGCAACGTCGAGCCACTGCCGACCTTGGTATAGGTAAACGTCGTCGTCGCGGTATTGCCGCTGACGCTCACGCTGGTCGTGCCAGCGGTCGGCACAGCATCCTTGTAGGTATCGAGGATGGTTTCTTCGCCAGCTGCTGCCGTCGGGACCATAGCTGCACGAAGGTAGCCGGTGAACGGCGACGAGGCAATGAGGCCGCTCGTGCTCGCAGTAAAGGTGATTGAACTGCTGGCGTAGATGATCCAGGTTTCGGTCGCACCAGAGCCGAGGTACGGTCGGTTGATAGTGAGTTTGAACTTTGTGCCACTGACGGTGCCGCTCGGTGCGCTGCCATTGACGGTAGCAATGGAGTGATAATCAGTATTGTTCGTCTCGAATTTCGGCGTCAGCGCAGTGTAGCGCATCGTGACATAGGGCATACCTTTGACGATCGGTGCTTCCATGTAGTGCGTACCGTCAACGTTCCATTTGAGTGTGGCGGTGAGTTGGTCAAAGCGGTCGAGGTAGCGCGAGGTGAGCGTTTCGGTGCATTTGAATGTTAGATCGAGGTAGCGCCAGATGGCTGGCGATTGGGCACTTGTCCAGCCCCAGTTGGTGGCTGTCGAGTCGTAGTTGATCTGGTGTTCGTTTCTGAGTGTGCGGCCGTCGGGATATTTGCGGATAAAGGGACGGTTAAAGGCGAGCCCGTCGGTTTGCGCACGGACCATGTATGGCCAGACGCTAGTGCGGCGATCCATGCCAGCATTGACCATGTCGGTCGTGCCGGGCAAGACGAAATCCATGAACCACGCGTTTGTCGGAAAAGGGAAGGAGATATTTGGCCCCCACCAAGTATTGCCACTGGGATTGGTGACTT
>CAZLLY010000071.1:0-5697 GCA_964560755.1 uncultured Candidatus Saccharibacteria bacterium
TATTCGGATTTACTCCGAATAGCGTCCCGAGGAGAGTTCGCTCTCCCCTCCTGAGGTCGACGGCTATGTCGAACTCAGGTTATTTAGTAGTGTATAAACTGCTGCCAACCTGGTCGACAGACTTTAACGCTGACGATTGCTTCTGCGCTGTGTACTAATTTTATTGGAATTGGCATCGTAACACCCTACGCGACACGCACACTTCCTGCACCTCGCAGAAAGTATATGCATCGCACCTTTCTATTTTTTGATTTGTTTTTAGTTGTTTTTGTCTCTTCGCGTCGCTCGCAGTACGACTAAAAAGTACCTATAACTATAGAGTACCGCTTATGGTAGCGTCAAGAGACGTATGTAGTAGATTTGGCAATGTTCTACCCCTGTCCTACAGGTATAGCCACTCTTTTTGAGCGTATTTATGCACACTAGTTAGAAGCCCCTTGATGCCGTGGCCACGGCGTATCGCAGTGCGAACCTGCGAAGAGGATATATCTGCGGCAAAACTTTTTACAAACGTACACTGCGCGTCTGTCACTCCGAGTGACATCAGCGCCGCATGAGCCGCTTTCTGGTCATCGTTGCTCCGTAAACCGACACAAAACGAAACGTTGGCGGCGAGTTGTTCGGCGTGTGGCCACTGCGAAACGTGCTCCGCGACATCTGAACCCATCAAAAACACGAGCTCAGCGTCCCCAAACATCGACCGTAGCCGTGGCAGCGTACGAACCACCGAAAACTGACGGTCAACAGACTCTAGTACGTCCAACCGCACATGTGGCCTTACAACCCGACGGAGCATGGCATAGCGGTGTCCATAGTGTGTAACACCATGTTTCCGCCGTGGCTCTCGCTCGGGCATGAAATAGACCTTGTCGAGCCGTACCGCCTCGGTAGCCTGCAGTGCAAAGACCACATGCCCCGTATGCACTGGGTCAAACGTCCCCCCATATATGCCTATCCGTTTTGTCATATCTGACTATTATACCTACTTGCAACCAACACTGCCTTCTTTACAACCTTTGACGCAGCACTTTTCGAGTAGTTTACCTGGTTTGCGTTCGTTCCAGTGTCCTTCTGAGCATTTGAATCGAAGTGGACCTAACCCGTCAGGCCCATCATCCTCTTTGCCATTTTCTTCCCCCAACCCACCAAATATGCTCTGTGAGTTTTGTATACCAAGTTCATTTTTTCGTCCAGCTGCAACATTAACACCAGCACAACCCCCATAAGAACGACCCGCCACCAGGCCACTCTGTATACCCGCTAACACAAATTGCTGCATACTTTGGTACTGCAGCGCCTCAATACTTCTATTGGGCACCATGACTGGCGCATATATGTTCGACGAAATCTTGCGAGAACTTGAGTCTAGAAGTTCTTTGCGGAATTGCTCGACCAGCGCGTACGGTATGAGGTCATCCATGGCCCGAGCCATATCGGCATCAAATGTTCGCAGGTTAGCAATACGCATGACTTGTCTCAGCGTAGCTGCATCTAGTCGGTCCGACTGTAGCTGTCCCAGTAGCTGACCAGCAAAACCCTGTAGTTCCGGCACGTTCTTCCCTGTTACCAGAGCTTTTGCAGCGGCAGGATAGTATGCATCGAACATCGCCCGAACCAGTGCGCCATGGTTTTCGATGTAATCATCTATGGAGAGACGGTCGGTCTGAGCCCCCATGCGTTCATAATTTTCTCGACGTAGTAGCAGCGCTCGATCCTTCGTCTCTTCGGCGTCAGCCTCAAACATCCAGGCGTGTCGGATAAATGTATTTGGGTCGATAGTGTCCGGTACAGAGACGCCGCGGGCCATCATCAGCTCACACCACACCCGCATGTCGCTGTGGTCTGCCGAATAAGCGGCCGCACAAACTTCATCATTGCTAACTCTTGAATACCACTGGATATAGGCAATGCCGGGTCGATAGCCACGTCGACGCCAAAACTCTGCGTCTCTACCTGCTAACTCGGTTTTTGGATCCATACTGACAACGATCATTGACTGACCAACTTTGAGCTCATCAACAGCCTCTGCAACCATGACGTCACCCTCGTCGCGTACCGCCTGCGTCAGCCTGAGTCGTTCGTCCGTGGAGCTGCGAGAGGCAGTGAGCCCATCACGGACAATATCAACCATCGGTCGGCCGGATACTGAGCAAACTTTCCCATCTTGAACCAAGAAAGATTTATCACGAGTTACATCGAGTATACTGCTAAGTTCTGGATCGGTCTTAAGCATCTCGGCGGTCTTCGTAGCGAAATCATCATATGCGAGCTCAACGGCCGCATCGACACCAACACCGCTTATACTGGTCTCACCCAATCGACGGATCGTCGACAGTGATGCGGCGTATACTTCCCGAGTTGGTAGCTGTTCGGCTACTTCTACTGACATAAAAACACCCTCTTTGCTTCCGGGTGAGCAAAAAGGGCTTGAAACCGCGTTAAACCGTTCAAGTTTGCTTCTGCTCGGAAGTCTTATGGACGTCGTATCGGACTTTGCATTACTTTTTAAGACAAAACTATGTTTTTCTCTAGTATGCATTTACCGTTGCGGCACAGTTCTCGAATTGCACGAGATTCCGACGTTTTTATTTGTAAATAAGAGACTAGTCTAGAGTGTACCACACAGCTCGTAACGCTAGATATAGTAGTTTTTACACGGTCGATATTCGCTGTTTTACCGCGGATGGCAATTTAACAGGGGTGAGTTTTACTTGGTTTTATCCTCGGCGATGATGCCCTACTTGAAGTGTAGACTACGCAGGATCTCGTACAGTGTGCTGTAATTGGGGCTGATATTGTTGTCAGTGTAGGTGATGAACAGTTTGTGCGACCCAGCAGTAGGGCCGTTGACCGTCACTTGGTTGACTCCCTCGGTCGACATCGTGCCGACAACTGCCCGAGGAAAATTACCCATATCACAGATGAAGTTGACTGTTTGCCAGCGAGCCGGTGCATTACCTGTCGCGGGGTCCTTGAGCGATGCATCAGTAAACGTCGTGCAGTTGTCAGAAACGGCATCATTTGACAGCCCCGTCCCCTGAGCGGCCACGATGATCGCTTTGTTGACCGCCATACGCACCGGCGGGTTGTCGATGTAAAAATCGAGTAGCTGTGCCTGGGCACTTGGGCTACGGAACGAAAACTTTGGCGCGGTCGGTGATAGCTTGTCTACAGCAACTTCTCGCCAGCCAGTCGGTAACTCTACGCGAAACAGTGGTTTGTCGATAATAACTTTGGCTGAGTCCGATGTTTTGTAGCTTTTGCTAACCGGTGTGGAGTTTTTGATGTCTTGCTCGGGTAAAATACGCAGATGCATCAACCACCAAATAAGCCCTGCGACGATGAGCAGAATCAATATGGCCACAATTCTTCTGCGGCCGCGGCGATGCTTGTGTGTTTGTCTGCCTAGGCGATACATAGCTTAGGATCTCCTGGCATATTTTAACACGCTTATGGCTACGCTCAAATTACTTTGCGGGCCCGGCTAACGCTTCTCTCAGAGCCTTGAGTCGTGGGAGAAATGTTGTTGCTGCGCCTTCGAGGCCGAGCACCTTAAGCGCCGCCAGAAGGACGGCAATATCTTCGCATTGGGCTGTGGTTGGGATGGCCTGCGACTCGGCCTCAATAAACAAGTTTTCGATTTTCTGGACAAGCCATTTTTCATCTGCGTCTTTCACTTGGTTTGTACGGAGCGGAGCAGTTTGTTCAGTGCCAACAGGTACGACTACCTCAAGCGATCGTGCGCTATGGTCACGTTTGCGTAAATGCCCCCGGGCGATCAAGCTTTTGACATGCAGCGCCACCGTCGCAACCGAGGTGTACTGCAGCCCCCGCATTATTTCACGGTAGCTCGGGCTATACCCATGTTCGACAATAAACTGCTCGATATAGTCTAAGAGCTCTTTTTGTCGCTTGGTTGGACGGAGCGGTTGCACCGCATTTGGCATTTTTACCTCTGTTAGTTTTACCTGGGATTGATTCTCGTTAGTCGATGTTTGTGTTTTGTTCATATTTTTATAGTATCAGTCGCTCCGAGCAGTTACAAGCATGTTAGGCTCGTCGGGCGGCACGTTTCGGTGGCTTTGGGAACACCCAATAGGTAAACCACAGGTAGTTCCAAACGGTGAAAAACGCTGCCGAAACGAGCTGGCCAATATACGGTGTTACACCCAGTGCCGTTAATCCACCAACGATGGCATAGTCGAGCCCCGTACTCACAATGGTTATGGTGACGTATCGGCCCATGTGCTGGTTTTCGTTTTTACCGGTATCGCTGAATGTCCAGTAGCGCTGTTCTATGTAGTTAACGGTTCGGCCGACTACATCGCCGAGGACTTTTGCCCAGAACCAGTTCCAGCCAAGCACCGAGAATGCAAAAGCGAACAAACCATACCCTACCCAAAAGTAAAGCGTCCCCCCTATCAGGTATTCGGCTATGCGGCCGAGGAGTGTTTTCGGTTTTTTGTGGTTATGTTTTTTTGCCATAGATTGCTCCCTATCATCATACCAGCTAACCCCCACCAAATAAACGCTAGCGTGTCATCTGCCCAAGCATGTGACACCATGTTGACAATACCAAGCCCGACAAAGGCTGCAAATAGCCCAAACGCCACCCTGTCACGGCGAAATTGCCACAGCTGAAAACCGACGGCTACGGTCAACGCCAAGTATGCGAACAAACCAAACCAGCCCGTTTCCTGTCCGATTTGCAGGTAGTAATTTTCGGCAATGCGACTCGGGGCGGCCGTGTTATGTACGCTTGCGGGTCCTGCACTGCCCGTGCCCCGCCCTAGTGGCTCTTTGGTCACCTGTATGGCGGCTGTTCGTAGGGCTGACTCACGTTGGTCGTTAGAACTTTTGGCGACCTTTGAGACGTCGTCTGTGTGAAATATAGCATTTTGAACAAAGACATTTCCGCGAAATGCGGTAAAAGCCACCCCTGTCAAAATGACAATCCCAAGTAAAATGAGCCCAAGTTGGCCGCGACTAAACCGGCTGCGCAGCCCCGATAACATCACAATGCCCACCGACGCGATCGTCCCGATCCAGGCACTCCGAGAAAAGCTTGCGAATAACGCTACCGCAAAGAGGCCTAGTGCAATACTCCAAACAACTCGGCGGGAAAGTTTACCCCACAGTGCGACAAGCAGGGTTATCAGTACAAGCAAGTAGGCGCCGAGCGGGTTTGCGCCGCGGAGCGTCGACGACACACGGATAAAATCGGCGTTACTATTGATGGTATCAAACGGCTCGATGGTAGCGCTGCCATAACCAATATGCCGCAAAATGTCATGGGGCAAAACCGTGTACTGTAACGTCGCAAAAGCCGCCACAACTACCCCTGCCCCCATGGTGATGGTAAACCAATACTCGCGCAGCCAGGTTGAATACCGCGTAAGAAACATGACGACCACAAAAAACACCAAGTACCGTAGGTTGAGCAGCAGCCCCAGACCAAATGCCTCCCACCCGACCGATCCAAGCAGTACACCGCGGAGCCCAAACAGGACCGAAAGTGTAGCAAAAACAGCGACCAGACGCACGAGATAGCTCTGTTTTGCCCAGTTTCTGAGGTCTTGGTCAGTGCATAGCCAAAATATGACTATACCGCTCAGCCCGAGTAGTAAAAACGCGCTCCATAGCCGTAACAAATCGTAGTTGAGCCCAAGACTCGCACCCCAGACAGTCAAAATAGCG
>CAZLLY010000072.1:0-5561 GCA_964560755.1 uncultured Candidatus Saccharibacteria bacterium
GTGGGTTTTAAGCTCGGCTATATACTAAATGAAGTAAAAGTCGCCTCTGTTAAAAATCAATCCCAGGTAAAAGACCCTAATGATACACTGCAGGGTACTTTCGACGTCGGCTGAGGTCTAACGATGCATAGGGGTTAACAGCGCGCTGCGATGAGCGATGTCCGATCGACGGCATCGTCACCGACGCTTCACTATGGCCATACATGGCAGACCTAGCTAGTTTCAAGATAGGGTTCAGCGTGTGTGCTGCACCATTCTGTTTGGTAACCTGGCTCGCAAACCAATCGTCTGGCAATGGCGCTCCCCCGTTTCGAGCGTCCATAACATGTTGCTGGATATGCCGCATCGCTCGATGCAATTTTTCCATGCTCCAGCTACTAAAATATACCTCTCTGGTGGGTAGCGATATATGCACTGTTGCGATGATAAATCTCGCACCATACGTTACCTCTGTTATCATATCGTACCGTAAGTCTTCTAGGTTAAGCACGAACGGCTTTTTATCGACGATCAACACCCGGAAATTTGTCGCAACAAGCAGCCCAAAACCGCCTTCGTAATAGCCGTTAACGGCCAAGGCGATATCTTCGCCGTCCATAAGGATCGTAGATAATTCGGCCACTTCTGTACTGCCCCAAATGGTGTAATTGCACTTGATTTTCTTTAGCTGCTCCTCGACCTGTTTTGTTGTTATCATCATAGCTCTCCCAATGAGTTTCGAGTCTAACGACCAACGATGACTCATTGACAAGTAGTATGCATCGAGTTTTTATAAAATTCTGTGGCAGAATTCACAAATCTTATGAGATATATATCACACGCACTGCCACAACAAATACCAAGCGGAACCTGGCAATCGTCTTGTCTCTGTTATATACTAACTGTTAGCTATGCTCGCCACTCAACCCCAGCAACAACTTTTGGTAGAGTTCTTTCGGACGGGTAAACACCTAACATTTGCAAAAAACGAATGCATCATTGGTGCCGATGAGTTGCCGCGTGGCGTCTACTATATCGAGTCTGGGCTTGTGAAATCTTTTGATATCACGAAATACGGCGAAGAAAACTTGCTTATAGTCCGAAAAGACGGCGAGCTTATAGGGTTAACGTGGGTGCTAACCGACAATAGCAAAAACATTATGAGCACCGCCCTTGCCCCAACGAGTGTTTGGCTCGTCTCACGCGAACGTTTTTTCCAGTTTATCACTGAACACCCCGATGCTGCCGCCCCTGTTATAGACACACTCGCAAAAATGTATAGGCTGCACGGCGAACGCATTATGACGCTCGAATACCGTACCGTACGCGAGCGCTTGGCATCATTTCTTCTCTCGATGTCTGCCCGTTTTGGCGAAGAAACCGAAAACGGCGTCACCATCATCGCACCGCTCAAGCAGCAAGATATCGCCAGTTCCATCAGTGCGACCCGCGAGACGACAAGCCGTTCGCTAAACCTTTTGCAGCAACAGGGCCTCATTACTATCGACCAGTCAGTTATCACCCTGCGTGACATTGACGGTCTGCAGTCGATCGTGGGGTAATATGGCTGCTACTGCCAGTTGAGTACGATATCTTCTAGTATCTGGATGATTTTTTCGTGCGGCGGGAGTGTGGGATCGTCGTAATAATGGTCAATAGAAATTATATCGTCAAACACATTTAAACAGACTATCTCATCTGCCAAAACATGCATTTGGTCGACTGCAGCAACACTTGCAAAAGGCGAAACCATAACGAGACGGTTTACCTTGATCGGTTTTAAGTATTCTGCGGCGGCATGCATCGAAAATCCATTGGTCAACCCGTCAGAGACTACGATGATCGTCCGGTTCATAAGCTGTCTCGAGTCCAAAACACCACCCTGACCAACCAGCTCATTCATTTCAAACAATTTTTGCAGTTTTTGCTGCTCGATATAGCTAAAATATTCGCTGCGCAACTCCTCGAGCTCACCGGGGCTAAATTTGTCATTATACGTAATGCCGCCAAAGTTGTTTATCGTCGCCAGCACGTCTGTTTCTCTCGGCAACTGTATCGGCGATAGCATCAGCATGTTGATGACACTGTGCAACCGTTTTGCTATTGCCGCACCAACCAACACAGCACCATCACCGAGCGCCAAAACGGCACAATCTTCGTACCGATATTTTGGCTCGAGTTTATCAGCTATCAGGTCGCCCGCGGCGACACGGCTAGGAAAATACTGCATGTGTTTATTGTAGCAGTCTTGTCCCAATTATTACACGCGAGATTTTACAGAACGCAAATGATAAAACCGCTCGACATTGCCTTTGCTGCCTGCAACACCTGAGTCAGATTTATTTACTATTTTGAATACTTTTTGTACCCATAGCTCAAAGTCTTTTAAAACCTGTCGACGCATCGCATCGTTCTTGATCACCCCTTTATGTTTTATGGCACTTTTTTGTGCTTCAAACTGGGGTTTGACCATAGCGATAACCATCGCATTTGGGGCGATAGAAACAACGTGCGGCAGTATTTCGCGGAGGGATATAAACGAAACATCTGCTACCACAATATCGATATCATCATGTATCTGTACCCCGCCTGCGCGCGGTTGCAGCACAATATCTCGTATGTCGGTTTTTTCGTGAAGTTCAATCCGGCTGTCGCTGCGCAGGCTTGGGTGGAGTTGGTCGGTGCCAACATCAACCGCGATAACTTTTGCGGCGCCGTGTTGCAACGCATACTGGGTAAATCCGCCCGTACTGCTCCCGATATCGAGCACCGTTTTCCCCTGGAAATCTATATGGAACACCTCATCTGCACTTTTTAGTTTTAGTGCCGCCCGACTCACATATTGTTCAGTTGCCATAAGCTCTATTTTGTCTGCGTCAGAAACAAGCGTGCCAGGTTTGGTCGCAACTCGGCCACCAACTTTCACCTGTCCCAGCCGAATGTACGATTCAGCCTGGCTTCTTGATGCTACTAACCCACTCTGCGCCAGCATAACATCCAGTCGTTGCTTCATCGTATAACTACCTCGGCCTACTCTTTTACTCGTTCTCTGTACGAGCCGTCGGCAGTATCAACAGATATGAGGTCACCGGTCTTAATAAACGCAGGGACGCGAACCGTGATGCCTGTTTCGAGCGTTGCCTCTTTTGTGATCGAGCTAGATGTGTCGCCCTTCACTGCGTTTTCTGTATACGTAACCTGCAGTGGCACGTTTTTAGGGAGTTCGACATTTATCACGCTGCCATTAAAAAACTGCAATTGTACTTCGTCGGCCTCTTTCATGTATCCTGCGTTATCACCAACGATATCTGTTGAAACCTCAAATTGCTCAAAGGTATCTTGGTTCATAAAATGAAATATGCTGCCGTCGGTGTATAAATACTGCACACCTTGATTACTTACGTCGGCTGTCTCGAGCTGTTCGTTGCCTTTAAACGTCTTTTCCAGCACTTTGCCATCAAGCACGCTTTTGATGCGCACGTTTACTATCGAGCCGCCACGCCCCATAACCTTCTGGTTATACTCTACGACACGGTACGGCACACCTTCTAGTTGAAATAGTGTCCCTTTTTTCAGGTTTGTAATGCTTAAACTCGCCATTTTTACTCCTATCGCTGTTACGCATCTGTCATCCCCACCCTGGCGAGGATACATTCTAATGCAAATGATTACTTATATCATGCCACATTGGGACGCTCTTTTCAATCATTTGCCCTTGCCCACACAAATACTTGCTCCGACCCTACGCTAGCTTTTCGCGCAACGTTTCAATGAGCGCACCTAGCTCGGCCATGTCGGCCGCACCGACAATAACGTCAAGCCTCAGCAAAAGCGTATTGAGCGCTGCCAAATTGTGTTTCCCAATCTTTGCCCATTTCAGCTGTTCTTCGCGTGTCTGCGCATAGTCATAGTCACGCACATCGAGTCGTATCTCGTGCAGCGCTTTTTTGACCAACGTAATCGTCTCGCGGTCATCACGCTGCAACGTTTCTGGGTGTATGTTCCTCAGTAAACCTTTTAGTAGCCTATCGAGCTGCGCAGATGTATCGGCGATGGTCCCCATGGTCGCCTAGAATGGGATATCGTCGAGGTTAATAGGCTCATCACCGATATCCTCTATAACGACATCGTCCTTTTTCTTGGGCGCTGGTCGACTCTGGGGTGCAGAAGACCCCGCGTCGCCCTGGTAGTTGCCGCCACCAGCCTCGCCGCCGCGACCACCGAGAAATGTAACATCCTGGGCAACAACTTCAACTTTACTTCGTTTTTGACCGTCTTGGTCCCAGCTGCGGCTTTGCAAACGGCCGCTGACCAAACATTGGCTACCTTTATTCAGATACTGCGCAACGCGTTCGCCGAGTGGCCCCCATGCGACAACATCGACATAGTCAGTTGCTTCTTGCCAGTTTCCATCAGCGCCCTTGTAGCTTCTGTTCAGCGCCAGGCTAAAACTACACACATTTTGCCCATTGGGCGTTTGGCGAAGTTCTGGGTCCCTTGTCAGGTTGCCCATTAGAGTTGCTTGGTTAAATGATCGAGCCATATTGGTATCCTCCTTATAGGAACTATGTCCTGCTCGTTAGTTAGTACTATAACGGTACGCCTTATGCCAAAGGTCGTCAAGGCTCGTAGACCATTTCACATTGATCGTTAGCCATTCATTGATCTTATGACATTGAACATTTGTAAGCTTCATAGATCAAACTATCAAAAATACCCGCAGGTTCATTCTGCGGGTATTTTTATACCTTTTTCAGCAAAGAGCAGCCCAAGTAGGCGTATTTGCTTACTACGCGGTTGCGACGAAAGGCAACAGACCCACGTGTCGAGCACGCTTGATTGCGACCGCTAGGCGGCGCTGTTCACTTTCGGTCAAACCAGTTTTCTTACGGGTTTCGATGCGACCGTATTGGTCGATGTAACGCTGCAAGGTTTTGAAATCTTTGTAGTCAAAAAAGGCTACATCTGTTCGGTGTTTAAAAATCTTCGCCATGATTACTCTTCGTCCTCCTCTTCTTCTTTGTCATCTCGTTCGCCGCGCTTAGCTGCGATCTCGGCTTTGCGAGCCTTTTCAGCCTCTGCCTTGGCAATAGCCTTGAAGTCAGGTCGGGTAATGAGAAAACGAATGACTTCGTCGGTAATGTTCAAAACACTTTCGATCTTCTGGACATTCGTGCCTGGGATATCAGCCGCATAAAAAACATATACCGCGTGGTCATGGCGATTGATCTGGTAGGCTAGTTTGCGCTTGCCCCAGTTATCTACGTTGGTAATAGTTGCGCCGTTGTCGGTCAAGATTTTCTCGACACGACTGGTCGCCTTTTCCAGGTCTACTTCTAGATCTGGATCGAACAAAATTGCAATCTCGTATTGGTTCATACGGAGTTACTCCTTTGGTTAAAGCCCGTGCTGTTGGCCAACTGCCTCACACGAACTGAGTTGATAGTTCTGGAAGTATACCATCCTCACCCCTGTAATGTCAACGGGGAAAAGAGTTACGAGATATGAGTTATGAGATAAGAGTGGAAACTATGTCACTTCGTGACAATGGATAGAAACACTTCATTTCCCACATTGCCATC
>CAZLLY010000073.1:0-5523 GCA_964560755.1 uncultured Candidatus Saccharibacteria bacterium
ACGAATCAATCCATCTGAAAGATTGGCTACCGGCTGGTCGCATCAATGAGCTGGTGACTGCCGATATGGAAACCGCCCGCGACTACGTCAATCAAGGCCTGAGCCTGCGCGCTCGCGCAGGCCTCAAAGTTCGCCAGCCGCTTGCAAGCGTGACTGTGCCGAAGCTGGGAACTTTTGTGGATTATCAAGCCATTCTGATGGACGAGTTGAACGTCAAAGCCGTCCAGGAGGGCGGTGAAGTGGCAATAGACGAAGTGGTGACACCAGAGCTAAAGCGCGAAGGCTACATGCGCGAAGTGATTCGCCACGTGCAAGCTGCGCGCAAGAGCGCTGGACTCAACGTGGACGACCGTATACAGCTAGCACTGCTTGTGAATACTAATGGTGAATCGGCTGAGTTAGAAAAGGCGATAGAAGAGCATGAAAAAACAATTGCTGAAGAGACGCTTACCGAAAAGTTTGCCAATGTGAAGGACGGCTACGACACTACCGTAAAGGTAGAAGGCTACGAACTGCGAATTGTTCTGAAAAAAGTATAAATTAAGCATAAGCAAAATATATTATAGACATAAAGTCAATTTTATGCTAATATGATCACCAAATCATAATTTTGCGGGTGGAACCGCAGGAAGAGGTGTGAATAGTATGAAATTGAATAAAGTAACGTTTGCAGCGATGGCGGTTCTTGCGCTTGTCGCGCAGCCGTTTTATGCGGTTATAGCCAGCCAAACAGCGAGTGCGGCAGCGCCAATGACTGTTACATCCGCTAACATGCAGGGGTGGACGGTATACGGCAATACTTCTATCGCTAATAATGTCTACGAGGCTACGGCTCCATTAGGTGCCGGCGCCCTTAAGCTGACTCCCAACACATCTGGCGATTACGCCATGGTTTGGAAAGATCTGACTACATCAGTGCCCGCAAACACTATTGATATGAGTTACGACTCAAAGCGTCTATCGGGTGTTGCACATGCGGCGCCATCTTTTGTGCTCTACATGGACCAAGATGGCAATGATGCAACGTTCGATACGTTTTATGCGATTTATGAACCTGCTTATAATGGCGGCAGCAACTACGACAACTGGAACACATGGGCAGTAACGCCAAGTGCAAAGTTTTGGTACACGGGTGCTGATGCTGCTCGTCCAGCCGGTGCCGTTAATTACACGCCACTCAGCGATTTGCTAGTGGGTATGCCAAACGCAACGGTTCGTTCTGTAGTGTTAAATATCGGCACTGGTAACGCAGGTTGGCATGTGTTTGTAGATAATGTTGTCATTCCTGATGGCGTTTATGACTTTGACATTGCACAAGTCGTCACCAATGTTACTACGGGCGTTGTGTATGAAGATTTGCAATCTGCTGTAGATGCCGCATCGGCTGGCGATGAGCTACGCCTGAACCAAGATATCACTTTGGCTAGTGATGTCGATATCACCAAGAGTCTTACGATCGATGGTAACGGCAAAACGATTATCGCAAACTTTATTAGGAGTGGCAACGACAATAACTCAGCACTATCAGTGCTGGCAAATGACGTAACTATCAAAAACGTTACCCTAGATGGTGTAAATCCTGCTGCTAATCAACTGCATGGCATTAACGCCTACATGGTGCAAAACCTGCTTGTTGACGGTGTTACCGCAAAGAACTTCCGTACAGGCATCCTGTACAATGGTTCAACCGGTACTATCCAAAATGTACATACCATCAATAATATCTGGCATGGTATTAACATCGACAAGCCAGGCGCTAATGTAAATGTACTGGGCGATAATACGCACACCGAACTCTTCAATATCTATGTTGACGACGACACGGTCGGCGTCACCGTAAATGCGCCTGCCTACGATTGGTCACGCAGTGGCCTCGAAGGCCGCGGTAACGACCGCGTATACCGTAAGAAGGTAGTAGTAACTCCTGAAACTCCAGTAACACCAACCGAGACTACAACCCGTCAGAATGATGGCGATAACGGCGAAGTACCGGTATCTGGTAGTAGCGGCGCTGTTAGCAGCTCAAGCGATACCGAAGTAGCGGTTGCTGAAAGCACGACAACTACGAACGAAAGCAAAGATGCTGAAGTGCTCGGTACCGACGAGAGTGACGTTGACACCTCGAGCGCCCAAGATACCAAAGAAGAAAAGCACTGGTCACTTGTAAACGTGCTACTTGCTGCCGCTATCGCAGCTATGGCGGTAGTGAGCCTTGCTGGCATTCGTGGCAGCGAAGGTAGGGCAAAGTGGCTACGCTTTGCGACGATTATTCCCGCAATTGCAGCGATTGTAACACTTCTTGTTGTCGAAGATTTTGGCGCTAAGCTTGGCGTTGTAAACGCATGGACGCTTCTGTTCGTCGCGATTGCAGTGGTTCAGGCAGGTTTCGCATTTGCAGCTAAAAAGCCTAGCGAAGAGTAACCTCGGAATAAAGTGAAAAGAAAAAATGCTCCTGCATACAGTGGGAGCATTTTTGCTGAGAATTCGTGGACAAAGTATAGCCAGTAGGGGTATAATATAGACAAATTCTAATCACCGCAGTGGAGTGCGGTAGTGAGGCGAGAAACTATGGCATTACAGCTTAGTAGGGGATATGCGTCGAATGTTGGAGGCATTATTGCACTGTCTTTTACAGTGCTCGCATTAGGAGTGCAACCGCTCTACAGTGCAATTTCATCAAAGTCAGCGTATGCTGCTAGTTATGTTGGAGTGGACGGCCAGACGCACGTTGACACGGCGGCAGACTTGCAGGCAGCGTTAGATAACCCGAGCGTTACCTATATTACACTCGACGCAGACATGACAACGAGCTCTACTATACTGCTTAGCCGAAGTGGTGTTCGTGTGAACGGCAACGACAAAAGAATCACCTACACTGGCGATACAGCAGGCTGGCAAGGGCACTATGTCGTCCAGGCTTATAATGTAAGTAATGTCGAGATCAATAGCTTACGTGTGAGTGGGGGCGATGCTGGTTTTCTCATCAATAGTTCGCAGGTTACTCTAAAGGGTAATACGCACGTTGATAACAATGAGTTCGGCGGTATCGAGGTGTCTCGTAGTTCAAATCACGCACTCCCTACCTCTGCACTGACACTTCAGGGCGCACTGTGGAACGAAACCTACACAGAAGCAAACGGTAAACCATCTGTATGGGTGGTCAACGGCGAGGGAACACTTGATAGCTCCACTCTATATCAAACACTCGTACCAGCGACACACATAAAGGCTGATCAGACTCAGTATTATCTGCGAGCACAGAATACAGGTACGGTCGCCACCAATACTACACAGCGCACTACCTACACGTCACTTGCTGCAGCGGTAGCAGCTGCGAGCAGTGGTGATACTATCGAGTTAAACAAAGACAGCACACTGGACTCAATGGTATTCCTAGACAAATCGTTGACGCTTGATGGTAAGGGACATACCGTTACCGCACCATATAGCTTTACGACAAACGGCGTCGATAACGCAGTACTTACTATTACCGCCAACAACGTTACGGTAAAAAACCTTACTACAACCAACACCTCTACTGGTGCTAAACCGCACGGCATCGTCGTTCATCAGGTAAGTGGTATTACACTGACTAACCTTAGCCTACTCAATGGGCGCGCAGGCATGATTGTAAATGCCTCAAAGGTTGTAGCTAGTAACATAACTACATCTGGCAACTCATGGTACGGTATTAATGTCGACCGTACGAATGCCGTATTAACCATCAAGGGCGCCACTACGCACACCGAGGCAATCGCGATTCGCTCAGGCGATACCGCAGGCAGCAATGCCACTGTTGTCGATGTTGACAAACGCTACACGAAGGAATCTGCTGCACCTGCAAACGGCAACATTTATGTGCTCGATACAATTGCACCGACCAAACCAACTATCACCGCACCAGGGGCTCGCACCTGGCATAAAACTGCGCCGATTACCAATAGCTGGACGGCTTCAACCGACGCTAACGGCATTGCCAAATACCAAGTAGAGTACATTTACGACGATGGCCACACGTTCGCCGGCGGCCCATACCGTGAAGTGCCTGGTACGCAAACATCGCGTACTCATGCACCTGCCACAAGCGAGCAGGGTGGTGTTACGATTCGCGTACGTGCCATTGACTTCGCTGGTAACGCGAGCGCATGGAGTAGCCCAATTCATTATTACTATGATGCAGCCAACCCTGCTACGGATATTGCCGTAAGTGCAGTAGTGGATGGCGAGTTTACCGTTAGCGGCACCGCAACCGATAACCTAGCGCTTAACCGCGTATATGTACAACTTGTCAGCCGGGTAAGTGGCCAGCGTTGTGGCGGTACCACTATTAGCCTGATAGGCCAGGGAGCTATGGTCAATTGGTCACAGCAATACGATATTGCCACTCTGGGCTGCCCAGAGGGTAATTACGCTGCCCATGTGAGTGTCGTAGATATGGCAGGCAACACTAGTTCGGCTGGATGGACTGACGACTTCTTGGTAGCGGCCGCTGAAGGCACTGACCCAGCCGATCCTACGGACCCTACCGACCCAGGAGAAGAAACTCCTGGTAGCGATGACGAAACTGGCACTGGTAGTGATACTACTACGGGCGGCAACAATCAAAACCAAGGTGGCTCAACCAGCACAGACAATGGTGAAGTGCCAGCTACCGAAGAAGATGATGACGCCGATGCTGATGGCAGTGCCAACAACCAAGTCTTCACTGCGCCAATTGTGGCACTGGGTGACCGAGCCGTGCTGGGAGATCAAGACACGACACAAAACCAGCCGCAGGCCAGTGTTGTAAGTGATACAACTGATACAGAAGTAAAGGGTGCGGCTGACGAAAAAAATAGTGCTACCTTTAGTCCACTAGGTTTTGCCTGGTACTGGTGGTTGCTCGTGCTTGCTGCTGTTGGCTTTTTGTGGTGGCTGATTGCTGCTGCACGCAGGGCTCGAGCAGAATAGACTCACATATCAAAAAATTTGCTGAACCCCTCGCTTTTTTGAAAGCATAATCGTATACTAGAAGCTGTCAATGGCCAAAATAAATACTGTCAAAACAGCGAAAACCTCCTTTCGACGGCGTCTTCATAGACACGCTAAACTTGCGTTTGTTCCGCACGCTCACAACCAGTATCGCCCGCACGCTATCCGGCGCTACGGGATTGTTGTTATACTCGTCTTTGTTGTAGGGCTCCAGGCTGTATACAATGGCTTTTCGACTGGCAATATACTTAGTGCACAAGTGCAAATTAGCGCGGCGGGGTTACTAGAAGCGACAAATCAGGCTCGCGCCAAAGAGGGTGAACCAGTACTGAAGGTAAATGCCGAATTGACGAAGGCGGCTAATTTGAAGGTTGCAAATATGTTTACTGAACAATACTGGGCCCATACGGCCCCAGACGGCACAACCCCTTGGCATTGGTTCCAAGAGGCGGATTACCACTATGCCGAAGCGGGAGAAAATTTGGCGAAGAATTTTACCACTAGCGAAAGCACCGTTGCGGCGTGGCTGGCATCGCCAACTCATCGAGCTAA
>CAZLLY010000074.1:0-2505 GCA_964560755.1 uncultured Candidatus Saccharibacteria bacterium
TGTCCGCGTCATTTTAGGCGGTTTGCCGAATAGTGTTGCCATAGGCAGGTCGACAACATTGTTGCCAAATAAACTGTCGTGGACCGTCAGATGTTCTTCGCTCGTTGCCTTACCAATAACAGCGTACAGACACCGTTCACGGGCGCACATCGCTTCAAACTTTGGCACATCAGCCTCTCGTAACCCGACGACATACCGTTCCTGCGCCTCATTGCACCAAATTTCGAGTGGTGACATGCCTGGGTCGGCATTTGGGATGTTGCGCAGCTCGACGGTGACGCCGAGCCCAGCATCATGAACAATTTCTGGTACGGCATTGCTGTAACCGCCTGCTCCTATGTCGTGGATAGAAACAATAGGGTTATCTTCTCCGAGCGCCCAGCAAGCGTCGATAACTTCTTGACAGCGTCGTTCCATTTCGCCGTTCCCTCGCTGTACCGAGGCGAAGTCGAGGTCGGCTTTGTTGGCGCCCGTGTGCAGGCTTGAGCCCGCGCCGCCGCCTAGGCCGATGAGCATGGCAGGGCCGCCGAGGATGATTATCGTATCACCCGCCTGCAACTGACCTTTTATGACGTGCTGGTCTCGGATGTTGCCGAGCCCACCTGCGATCATAATGGGTTTGTGAAACCCACGGACTTCCCCGTTTACCATCTGTTCATATGTCCTGAAGTACCCCGCGAGGTTCGGTCGACCAAACTCGTTGGCGAATGACGATCCGCCCAGTGGCGCATCGAGCATAATGCCGAGTGGTGACGTGATGCGTTCTGGTTTGCCGTATGGTTTTTCCCATGGCTGTGGAGCGTCAGGTAGATGCAAGTTTGATACGGTAAAACCGGAAAGTCCCATTTTTGGTTTTGCGCCGCGACCGGTTGCACCCTCGTCACGGATTTCGCCGCCGGTGCCGGTTGCCGCCCCAGGAAACGGCGAGATTGCTGTCGGATGGTTGTGGGTCTCGACTTTGATAACGGTATGGATAGGCTCGGTGTGATAGGCGTATTCGCGTGATGATGGGTCGGAGTAAAACCGCCCCGCAACCGGGCCTCTTAAGACCGCTGCGTTGTCGGAATATGCCGAAAGTACATCCTCGCCACCTTTTTCGTAGGTGTTTTTGATCATTTTAAATAAACTTTTGGGCTGCGTTTCGCCGTCGACCACCCAGTCGGCATTGAATATCTTGTGACGGCAATGTTCGCTATTTACCGCGCCAAACATCATTATTTCGGCGTCGGTTGGGTTGCGTCCGAGTTCTGTGTACGCATCGACTAGGTAATCGATCTCATCGGCGCTAACGGCCAGACCTTTTTCGACGTTGGCTTTTTCGAGCTCTGCCTTGCCACCGCTTAGAACATCGATAGTCTCGAGTGGTTTTGGCCGAAACTCATCAAACAATGTCTTTGCTGCATCGACGGACTCTACGACGATGTGCGTCATTCGGTCATGTAGCAGCGGGTCGACCAGCGCAGGGTCAATAGGTTTTTTGGACGAAATATAATATGCCGTGCCTCGTTCGATGCGTTTTACACCATGTAACCCTGTGTTATGGGCGATGTCTGTTGCTTTGGTTGACCATGGTGAAATAGTCCCAGGGCGTGGAATGACCAGGCGAAGGTCGCCGGCAGTGTTGCCGTTAAACGGCGTGTCATAGGTCAGGAGCATCTCTAGCTGGGCATTTTCGTCTTTTGAAAGTTCTTTGGTGTCGACGACGTGTACATATTCGGCCGAAACACTCTCGATGGCATCGTCAACAGATTTGAGTTTTTTGAGTAGTTCCTGTGCGCGGAAGTCTGACAGTGCGGCTATGCCTTTTTTGACTAACATTAGCGTACCTCCAATGTCTCTGCGCTAAAGGTGATGTTTTTGGGCCGAATAACCACTTGTTTTGCCCCTGTTTCGACGTGCCCTGCTCGCATTGACTTTAGGCCATTTGCGGCAGCGATCTCGATGACTTTGTCGGCCTGGTCGTCAGGCAGATATACCGCAAAGCCCGCGCCCATGTTGAAATTGCCGTACATTTCCGTGTCGTCGGTGCCCGAAACCTGCTGCATATAGGTAAACTCGGTCGGGACAGCAGGAACCGCGTCGATGATATAGGTAAAATCTGCGTTGGCACGCATCAGTTTTCGCCAGCCGTGCCCGGTGACATTGACCATATAGTGTAGGTCTAGGCCTGCGGCCTGCATGTCGCGGACGAGGTTAACGTACAGATGTGTCGGGGTTAAAATGGCCTCACCAAATAGTCGCCCGTCACTTAGCTTGGTTTGGTACAGCTCTGGGTCTGACTCAGCCATTTTGCGTACAAAACTGATGCCGTTAGCATGGATTCCGCTGCTCTCGACGATGACAATACAGTCGCCGTCGGTGAGTTTTTCACCCAGCACAAGGTTACTTTTTGGGTTAATGATGCCGACGGCCGACCCACCCAGATCTATCGTCGATGGTTCTATGATGCCCTTGAGCGTTGGTGTTTCGCCCCCGCCCCACGTCGCCCCGATAGATTGGCAAGCG
>CAZLLY010000074.1:2515-5465 GCA_964560755.1 uncultured Candidatus Saccharibacteria bacterium
GTCAGCCCAACCGTTTATCAGGTCAGCAGCACGCGTTTCGTCGCGCATCCAGTCGGAGTCACCGATGGCGAAATAGGCGTTAACGACCTGTGGCATTGCCCCGACGACGATCAAGTCATTCACGATCATGGCGATGGTGTCTTGGGCAATGGTATCGTAGTGCGTTTTTCCAGTGATTGGGCGCATGGCGTCGGCCACGAGGTTTTTTGTGCCGAGGCCTTCGATGACGAGCGCCCTGTACGCATCGGGCTCCTCCCAGACATAGGCCGATTCACCTCGGCTGGCCGAAACCTCACCCTTACCAAATGCCTGCAAATTTGCCCCCGTTTTCATTGCGCGCTGCTGTGCCAAGACCTTTATGGGGTCCATCGCGCTGTAGTCAACTCCCGCCGCTGCATATGTTTGCGTATTTTGCTTGGTCATTTGGTATCTCCTTGTTTAACGTGTTGCAAAATGAAATCGACTCGTTCCTCTATCTCGAGCGGGGGAACTACGACGACCTCGATCCCCTGTTTAGAATAGGCATCCTCAAGTAGCCCGTGTATTCTTTCGGTAAATGCCGCATCTTCTGTTCTGGCATAGTCCTTTTGAAACTCTCCGACTGGCATAAGTAAGAATACTTTCCTATACGTCGAATAATTCATCTGTTCAGAAACCCACGGCTCAACAGCAAGATCATTCGCTTCGAGGTATGCGATAGTGTCTTGCATGCCTCGGTCAAAAAAAGTAATTACGTTTTTATCTAGAATACGCTCTACGTCGATTTTTCGGCGCATTACTTCCTCTTGAAACTGTTTTTCATCGGCGCGTAATGTGGCTGCAGAGATTCCGTTTGCGAGTGCTTCGTCAATGACTTCTCGTGCGGCTTCTGGCACGGTTGCGTACCCTAAACCTGCGAGTGCATTTAGCAATGTTGTTTTACCGGTTGACGGCCCGCCCGTTAACACGTACAAGTTATTCACTGCCACCTCCAACAACGAGATCGCCTAGTTTTAATGTATGAGCTATATCACCCCAAACTTTGACCGAGTTACGCTGTTCTATATGCACGAATTTTATGCAAGCTGATGCAGCAAGCTGACCGTCCATAACCATGTTGTCTCCGACGTAGAGCATTCGAAACGCGTCTTGGGGCTTAATGGTAGTGCCTATTGGGTTTAGGTCGAACTTACGGCGCCATGCATCATACGCGAACTGCATGATCACAGAGTCGGGTTTGCTTGGCATCTCGATAGCGGCTTTCTGAGATGCTACTAAGATTGCTTCTTGGGCGAGAATTATTTCGGGTGGTTTAACTCCCCAGGCTGCATACGTTTTTGAGATAAATGTTGCATGCCCAGAAGATATGATCATAGTATCTATCGGTAGACCAGTGCCCTGTGTTTTTTCGATCATTTGCGATAACTCGAGGAAGCCGCCACTTGGTTTTGGCCAGGTTGGTGAAATTTGATCCTCTAGAATGGAAAGTTTTGTAGCATCAAGCTTCTGAAGGATGTCTAGAGTTTCTGTGTCTGCAGCATCTGGTGCAAGTTGGCGCACAACATCTATTGGCGCCCTTCCTTGTAAACCACCTTCTAGCATATATTTCGTTAAAGCTTCGACCCCAAAGACTTCGTTAATCGCTATATTATATGCTTCTTCGACTCCAACAATACCTGGGGCTGTTTCGTTTGTAAGAGCGATCGTTTCATCAAAATCTGCCGCAAATAATCTCGCCCTAAAGAAAGCATTCTCACCAGTTTCTAAAAATTGTGGCTTATGAAGTGCTGCAGTCATTTCTGTGAGGAGTTATTTTGCTGCAATTGTTCATCGGTAGCGATGACGGCGTCGCGCTGGTTGTTGCGGAATGTCTCGTATTTCATGGCAAGCGCCATATCGCTGAGGGCTAAGATCTCGATAGCCATGAGGGCTGCGTTTTTCGCGCCATTTTCTGGCATGGTTGCGAGCGGTACGCCAGGAGGCATTTTGATGTTAGACCAGAGTGCTTCGTGGTCGTGATTATCGCGCTTTACGGGTACGGCGATAACGGGAAGCGGTGTGTGTGATGCCGTCATTCCTGGCAGGTGCGCCGACCCGCCTGCCCCCGCGATGATGATTTTGAGCCCGCGGTCGACTGCACTAGCGGCGTATTCTGCCATGATGTCAGGGGTACGATGTGCCGAAATGATGTGTATCTCGTACGGAACTTTGAACGTCTCGAGTTCATTGGCCGCGGCCCGCATGATGTCTAGGTCGCTCTCGGACCCCATAATAATGCCAACAACTGGTTTACTCACTACATTTCCTCCATTACGTCTATTAGTTCTGGAACGGCTTGTATTATTGCGTCGGGCTGTGCATCTTTTAGTCGCGTTTCCGAGTTGTTGCCGCCAGTGATTGAGACTGTGCGCAAACCAAGGTTGCGTCCGATACGGATTTCCTCAACAGTATCACCGACAATGATGACTTCAGACGGGTTGATGCTGTGTTCTTCAAGATACCGTTCAAGACGATGCTGTTTGCTTGTATGATGCATTTCTTCGGTTCCCCCGTTTGCAAGTACGGCATCGAATTGCTCTTCAAGCTGTAGCCGCGATAATTGCAAATAAATGCCTTCGACAGTGTGATTGCTCAGAATTACACTCGGAATACCACTATTTTTCAGTGTTTGTAGCGTTTTTTTCGTGCCAGGGCGAGTGCGCGCACGTGCTGCGAGTGGCTCGTAGATTGGGTGGAATGTAGCGGCAATTTCTGCCGATTTTGCATCGAATATTTCCCGGCTTATACCGAGATTTTCGTAAAAACGGTGCAATGGTGCGTCGTATGTTTCTCGGTAACGTTCAAGGGTTAGTGGTGGGATCCCTAAGATCTTAGCCTCACTCTCATTCATCGCCTTGAGTACAATTTGCGTATCATCAAACAGTGTGCCATTCCAGTCGAAAACGACAAGCGTAATCATATGCTAAACAAG
>CAZLLY010000075.1:0-5292 GCA_964560755.1 uncultured Candidatus Saccharibacteria bacterium
AAATATCCTGTAAATACTCTATACCTACTTTTGACGAGCGAGTTCAGCGGCAGCCGTGAAATCATCGATAAGGGTTTGGCGCATGCTACCGTTATAGAGGGCAGCAGCCGGATGGTAGAGTGGTATAACGAGAAACTCGTAGTCATGGTATTTCACCGTGCGGGCATGGCCGTGGTCGCGTGAAATGTGTATATCTGGGATAAAACATTCCCCGCTATGTCTCCCCAGCGTAATGACCGCTTTCGGCTGAATTATTTCCAACTGACGCATCAGATACGGCCAAAAAGCTCGTTTTTCCTCGGGCAGTGGGTCGCGGTTGGCGGGCGGGCGGTATTTTACGATGTTAGTTATATACACATCAGCGCGTTTAAACCCTGCAGCCAGCAACATTTCATCGAGAAACTTCCCACTCGCCCCTACAAATGGCTCACCTTTCAAATCTTCCTGTTTCCCAGGTGCCTCCCCAATGAATATAATGTCGGCATCGGGATTACCAACGCCAAAAACGAGCTGTGTCGCCTGAGCTTTGAGATCGGGAGTAACATTAGACGCCTCGAGCTCAGACTGCAGTGCATCGAGCTGCCATTGTTGATCATCCGCTAGATTGTCCATTAGCGATTGGCCTTTTGCGATGGATTTACCATTGGCGTTTATCCATTTTTGTCACGTGTGGAGTTTACGATTTTTTGCAGCATCATCACGAAGCGTTGAGTACGTTCGGCTGCAGCACTTAGCTCATCCGAGTCTCCGCGTAATTTTACGATTATAGCCAGCCAATATTTTGTTTCTGAGGCTTCCTTCTTTGCAATGTAGATTTTATTCAAAAAATCTTTTTTTGAGGATGCATCCTGTGCCTCAGTAAAATTTGCTCCGATGCTCGTAACCGAGCGAGTAACTTGATCGAGCACCGAGAATGGCAGTTTTTGTTTTTCGCAATAGCTAATTATCTGAACACTCAGATCAATCATCTCCTCAATAATCGCTGCACTTGTTTGATTTGCCATCTCGCTCCAATCGCGAATTGCTAATTGTTAATCCATCGCCAATCGCACATTGCCAATTGGAAATAACTGGCTACTTCTTATCAAGTTCGCGGGCGGCGGCTTTCATGCTCAGCTGCAAACGACCACGGTCGTCGATGGCGACGAGTTTGACGGTGACGAGGTCGCCTTCTTTGACGACATCACTTGGTTTTGCAACACGTTCTTCGCTCATTTCACTGACGTGCACTAGGCCATCTTTGCCCGGCATAATCTGCACAAATGCGCCGAAGTCTAGGACGGATACAACTGGCTTATCGACGTATATTTTGCCGACTTCTGGGTCCTCGACAATAGCCAAGATCCAGTCTTTAGCACGCTGGATTTTTTCACCATCGGGGCTTGCGATCATTACTGTTCCGTCGTCTTTGATATCGATCTCAGTCCCAGTTTCGCCCGTAATCTTTTGGATAGTCTCACCGCCCTTACCGATGATCTCGCGGATCTTGTCAGGGTTGATGCTAATGGACTCAACGCGTGGTGCATATGGGCTCATTTCTTTGCGTGGCTCTGCAATAGTTTCGATCATGTGCGTCAAAATAAACGCGCGACCTTCTTTGCCCTGCTCGATAGCTTTGGCAAGTGTACTGACTGGCAAGCCGTGGACTTTCATATCCATCTGCATAGCAGTGATGCCCTTGCTCGTACCCGTCACCTTAAAGTCCATATCACCGGCAAAATCTTCGGCATCAGCGATATCGCTGAGTACATAAAATTTGTCGCCGTCGACCATCAGACCCATAGCGATGCCCGAAACAGGTGCCTTTAGTGGCACGCCGGCGTCCATCAGCGCGAGGCAGCTCGAGCAGGTTGCGGCCATGCTGGTCGAGCCATTTTGGCTCATTATTTCTGTGACAGAACGAATTGCGTATGGGAACGTGGCTTCATCGGGCAAAACAGCCATCAGCGCACGCTCTGCTAAAAAGCCGTGGCCGATTTCGCGGCGTCCGGGGCTACCAAGTCGGCGTACTTCGCCAACGGTGTAGCCAGGAGCGTTGTAATGGTGCATGTAGCGGCGCTCTTCGTTTTTCTCCATGGTGTCGACGAGCTGAACATAGCTAAGTGGTGCCAAAGTCACGATGTTCATGGCCTGCGTCATACCACGGGTAAACAAACTCGAGCCGTGAGCTCTTGGCAAAAGACCTGTCTCTGAGCTGAGTGGGCGGATTTCTGTGAGGGTTCGGCCATCTGGGCGAACACCTTTCTCGACGATGCCTTTTCGCACGTCTTTGTGAATAGCAAGCTGCAATGCATCACCATATTCACCGCGCTGCGCTTTGTACTCGTCTTCGCCGATCTTTTCAGCGAAATGGTCGTGCATAGCTTTGGTGATGTCGCCGATAAGCTCATTGCGCTCAGGGTATGGAGCGCGGACAGCGTCACCCAATTTCCCATCGATCCACTCAAATACTTCGTTTTGAATCGTTTCATTCGGCAAAAGCAGCTCGTACTCGGCTTCAACTACGCCAACTTTTTCGGCGAGCTCACGCTGGATGGCAAGCGCTGGTTTTATTGCCTCTGCAGCAAACTCCATTGCAGCGATTATTTCTTCTTCGGTGACTTCGTTTGCACCAGCCTCAACCATCATAATGCCGTGTTCACCACCAGCCACAACGAGGTCTAGTTTGTTGTCCTGGAGGTCTTCGAGGCTCATAAATGCTTTGAAATTACCCTCGTTATCGAACCCGACACGTACGCCAGCAACTGGCCCGTCAAATGGTGCGCCGCTGAGCATAAATGCTGCGCTCATGGCGATCATAGCGACCATATCTGGGCGGAAACTTGGGTCCATGCTCAGTACAGAAGCGACACCCTGGAGCTCGTTGCGATAACCCTTAGGGAACAGAGGTCGTATTGGGCGGTCGATGAGTCGACCGATGAGGATAGCGTCGTCACTTGGGCGACCTTCTCGTTTGATAAACCTGCTGCCACTTATTTTGCCTGCAGCGTAGAATTTTTCTTCGTAATCGATGCTTAGTGGAAAATAATCCATCCCAGGAATGGGCTTGCCGAGCATCGCCGTACCGAGCACGACCGTTTCACCGTAGCGTACGAGTACGCTTGCGGTGGTGCGGAACCCAACGCGGTTAACTTCGAGTGTTAGTTTGCGTCCACAAAACTCTGTTTCGACGACGACCAGGTCTTTGCCGTGCGGGTTGATGGTGCTGTTTGCTTTTGTTTGGCTCATATATTTGAGGCCTCCTTTTTCGAAAGTAACACTGTTCAAGTATCCGTTCCGCTCTATACATACGCGGCTACCGGAAACCTGTGCACTGCTACTTTCGACGTTATTGCGCGCCACATTTTTGGCGTTTCTAGCGGCATCAAAGGGTTATCTTTTTTTAAAAAACCCTCTCTACTGCGTCCAGAATGTCAAAATCGCGGCAAGCTTATTGATGTGCTAGAACGTTCGATTCTAGATTGCAGGGTCGACTGCTCGACCCCACTGTCCAGCGTCTAACGTCGGATGCCGAGTTTTTTGATGAGGTCCAAGTATGCTTGACCGTTTTCTGCGGCGATGTACTGCAGCAGGCGCTTTCGCTTGCCAACGAGCTGCAAAAGTCCACGGCGAGCTGCAAAATCTTTTTTGTTGATCTTGAGGTGCTCGGTGAGTTCTTTGATGCGCTCGGTAAAAATACCAACCTGTACGGCGGCACTACCAGTGTCTTTCTTGTCTTTCTGCAGATCGGTTACGATCTTGGTTTTCTTTTCAGCTGAAATCATACGCTTCCAATTATTCCTTCCAAATGATTAAACCCTAGTTAGATACTCTAGAGACTATTGATGGCGTTACCCAACACTCTACCATACCCCACCCCTGATTGCAATCTTTATTAAAACATCTATTTCTCGCCGGCTGCTTGTCTAGCCGCAAAGTCTTCCCGCATTTCTTTCTCAGCATCTGCGCGGAGATACTCCATATTTGCATCTGCAAATGCCGCATCGTCTTTCCTGTTATCTTTGTCTCTACCAGCAGCCAATAGCGCCACTAATCCCGTCTGACCTTTGTCAATAGTCATCTCGTGGGCTATCCTCTCATTTTCTCCCAAGGCACCTTTCTTGTACTGCATGACGTGTTTCCTATATCCGTCTGATGTTATATCAGGCTGCACTACGCCTGTTTCTAACTCGTGTTCCTTTAGTGCTCTTTCCTGTTCGGCTTCAAGTGTAGCGAGAGAAAGAAGGCGTGCGCTTAATACTTGCGCAGCGACAAAACGCTTCACGTTCTCATCTATGGCCTGCTCTGCGGTTGGAGATTGTTCGTATACGTCAAAACTCCGATAAAAGTCTCCTTCACCTGGAAGCCGAGATCGGGCGCTACTAAGCCCCATGGGTGATTACTCCTGGGTTTAATGCTGTCTCACCGACTGCCTTTACGGCTACAGGGGTAGGTTCTCCCGCTTGTAAGACACCCCTTCTATCAATAAACAACCCTGGCCGTTCATCAACTTGGGTGTCAGTGTTGATTGACCCACGACCAACGATCACGCCATCTACAATCTCTATCTTCGACTTTTTGCCCATTCCCATAGGCTGCGCAGGGGCTACTGGCTGGGTAAGAAATGGGTCAAGTACAGGCCCCTGCCCTGGCATATTCTTAATTAAAGGTCGAGGTAGCGAGCTTGTTGGTTGATGTGGAAGTTTTTCTGTCATGATGTCTATGTTTAGGTTACTATATTTACATTATAGCAAACTATGGTAGTTTTGTCAACATGTACGTATGGTATATATTATGATGCCACTGAATATTGTGCCCGATACTGTTCTCTTAGCAGTTCAATATCATGTCGCGTCAGAGTCGACATATCCATCGTTTCCGAGATTAGAGAATACGGTGAGACAATTTCATCCCCGCGTTGCCCTACCTCAGTAGGGTTTTGGCCACTGTGTATCTCCCGAGACGACTTCCTCGAAGTTCTGACACCAGAAGCGTTCCATACTATTTTCGATAGCGTCCTGATCGAGCGACTTCGTACTGACGACGTTTCTAGAGTCGCGGCCTTATCAATGCCACCTTCCTCGTTCCAGAGTATGTTCGCCCCCCCCCATCTATACTCGGCTGAATGACAGAAAAAGTATTCGTCATCGTTAGGCTCCAATCGGTATAGCCTCGTCTGCAAATCCGTAGACAACTTTGCTCGTATGTTTCGACGAGATTGTCCTGTTGGCCGCTAATATCCAAAATGATCGACGGGAAAATCATAAACCACGCGTATTTCCCCGCACCAAAAGTATCTGGCAGCTTTCTAAC
>CAZLLY010000076.1:0-5287 GCA_964560755.1 uncultured Candidatus Saccharibacteria bacterium
GTATCTTTACGACAAGACTGAGTACAAAAAACCTCCACGAAATTTCCTATAGCTCAGATTTTGAGATTCAAAGTTAGCTCACTCTGCCGCGCGATAGAGACTAGGTAATTTTTCCGCGACTCCTTAGTCGTGACTCTACTATGTCTATCTGCTCTGGCGAATATCCTTCAGTGGTCTTTGTTCTAAATCGATACATCGTAACATCACCCAGCTCATCACCAATATCGTTGATAGCTGCCGTGATAGTCCTATGTGGTACACCAAAGCGACGAGCCATCCCGAGTTTAGATAGATACTCGTCAGGAGCATACATAAAATTCGTAGTAGAAAGTTTGTCCAGTATTTCCTGTTGTGCCAGACTTAGGAGCCGACGAGTAGTTTTACCACCCCTGTAATATCGTATTGTTCCGATCGTGTCGCTATTTTCTTCTAACGCCTTTTTTACAGTTAGTAGGCCAATTTGACGGCTTTCTGCATACTCAAGAGGTGAAAGCAAACCATCCGTTGCCTCTTCTATCGGACCGCCGGTAAAATCAAAGATTATTTCTTTTAGTTCTGGAGTGATACCTGTTGAAGCCCTCCTATATGGAAAAGAAAATTTTGGAACGTCATCAATAGATACACCTTGTGACTTAAGCGCCATTTCTACCATAATCCTTCTTATGCCACTTATTCTTTCAAACTCAGATAAGGATATCGTTCCCTGCGGTGGTTCGTCGGCGATTTTCCCTGCTGCACGTAAGTGATCGGCGATGACTGTTCGCTGTGATTCAGTGAGACCCACCCCTGACGAACGTCTAAACCTATACATCGACATTTCTCCAATATCAAGCCCTGAAATTGCAGACTGTACGACAGAAAGACTTGCACCAAGCTGCCTGGCAAACTCTGCTACAGACGTCACTCCCTCTGGAGGTTTTGGTAATAGATAATTTTTTCCAGCTAATGCATCCTCTATAGTCCTCTGCTGTACTGCCGTGAAACCCTCGGTCATAATTTTAGTACGTCCAAACAGGTATTTCTTTGTTTCACCGATGGTATCGCGACATGAATCAATAACAGTTTTGACCGTTCCGAAATCAAGACCATACTTTTGACATATTTTGCTCAAGTTCGTCATATCAGCATCTGCATCTGGTATCTGCGAGCGTAGAAATTTAGGATTGACGGTTGCGCCAAGTGCTTTACCGATATTTCTGACGAAACCATTTGTATCAGATACCCTAACACCCAATTGTGGCCAATTCTCAATTAGGGCGTGTATGTCATCTTTCATATATCCTGCGAGCATGCTGGTGTTTAGATTTATTTTCGCTAGTTCTTTTGTGTCAAATACGAAAGTTATGTTTCGCTTCAAGTCACAAACAAAGATAGCCCTGCTGAGACTCTGTGCCTCTATTACCGTATAGCTCAGTTTCCTCACCATTCCTTTTTTATTTGTTCCACGTACGATACTAATATCCCCCGCATCAGGATTGATATTCAGTCCGAAATGATGCGAGAGTATAAATAATGTCGTTGCAGTCTTTGGTCTGTGTTCTTGAGTAAATGTGTCACTACCATCACCATGCGCTATCTTTCCTTCGCCCGCGGGGAGTATAGTCCGAGGGGCCGATACGAGCCCTCGCAGAACTGCATCACATAGCAACATTTCATCAGTTACAGAAGAAATTTTGTCTAAATACTCTGGCACCATCGGAACTTCAAAATATGCCACAGCTGCATCTTCTGTTTCTTTCGAGCCATCGAAACAAATCACGGGACGTGCCTTGTAATCTTCAACTAAATCGCCCACAACAATAACCAGTCGCCCTAAAGCATCCTCAGTATATTTTTGATAGGTACGAGGGCTCAACGACACATCTACCGCTTGCGATAATTGCTCGCTGTAAGAAACTTCACCTGTATTCATGCAATTATTTATATCATATAATTGATATAAATAACAACTTTATATCAAAATGTGGTGTGGCTCAAACTATACTTGTTTTTCTCGGATAGCATCCAAGGTTAGGCTCGTGCGGGCGCGGGCGTAGGCGCAGTGCTCGCACTCGCCGCCCATTGCTGCCGTGCCAACTTCTGGCATAGTATCGCTATCCATGCACACTTTCATATCCAGGAGTGTCTGGTCGACCCATTCGCTGTTGCCATTGTGGGGGAAAATGTGTGTCTCGAACTCAACTACTCCATCGAATGTGTCTTTGCCGGGGTTACCGGTCGCATACACAAAGTAGCCCACGTCACTGACGGTAAAGCCGTTTTGTCGTAGCAGCCACTGGTAGACCTCCATCTGACGCCGATACATATCGTGCCATGTGCCCTCGGCACCAAGTGCAGTGACCGGTTTATCTTTGGCAGTCGCTTTGTAGTCAACAACCATGAGCGCACCGTTTTCGTCCACCCAAACATCGTCAACTGCGCCAAATACATGCAAATTCGTCGGGGTATGTACCGTACTCACCCCCGTAAAGTTGTGTCGCCACGTGTCGAGATCTTTGTGTTTAAACGGTATCGCCTTGACCCCTTGGGCAGTCATCATCGGGTGCGGTTTACCCTCTTTTCGGTACAGGTCGAACTCTTTTTTGAACAATTCGTCGATAGCTTTGTTGATGTTAAACGGCGGGCTACTGGGCCGCGAAATTTTGAGGCGAACATCGAGCCAAAAACACCGCGGGCACTGCATGTAAAGCTCAATTTTTGAACGGCTTACCTTAAACGGCGTCGTTTGACCAGGTTTGTACGGCTGGCTCCGCTCCCTCCAATAATTCATAGTACTAGTATACAGATTTACGGGTTAAGAGTTAAGCTTGGGTGTATCTACCGACTCTAAAACGACGAGTGTTTCGATATGTGGGGTGTGTGGGAAGAAATTGTAAACTGACATATGCGCAATTTTGTAACCAGGTAGCAGCCGCGCAACATCCCTCGCCTGTGTCGCAGGGTCACAACTGAGGTACAAAACTTGACCAGGTTTTACTTCGAGCAATCGTTCGATGATAGTCTTGTCGAGCCCAGCCCTAGGTGGGTCAAAGACGATTGTTTTATCGGCAACAATATACGCAAGCGACCGTTCGCTCTGCGCGCGGACCGCTTCACCGTTTAACCCACTTGCCAGCAGGTTTTCTTTGGCCCATGCGGCCGAAGCAGCATTTGACTCTACTAGCGTAACGGTGGTCTTTGCCAAACTAATGCCTATCGTTCCAACCCCTGCATACATATCGACGACATCGGTTTTGCTAATGGACTGCATGGTTTCTAGCGCCTTTTCATATATTGACACATTAACCTGGAAAAAACTGTCAACGTCGTACGCAAATGTTTTTCCGAGTAGCATGTCACTTAGCTCGACACTTCCGAGTGTATATAAATGCTCGGTTTTGGTGTTTCGACCGCGGAAATTCACCTTCAGGCCCTTCATGCTCCCTGGCAAGTGCAGTTTTGGCATGTGTTTTTGGTGTGTGATGAGCGACGTCACAACCTCGCCCGTACGGCTGCAGCGCAGCTCCATCGTACCGAGCGTGGTTGGTTTGATATGCAGTCGTTTGAGCTCAACGAGAATTTCCTCGGCCGCGATGTTTATCTCTTCTCTGGCAAGCATACTACCCGCTACGGCAACGAGTGCATTACTTTTTCGGCCGATTGTTGCGAGTGAAAGTTCGCTGTTTTTGTCCAAACAAAATCGAAAAACATAACTGTTGCGGTAACCATACTCATCACCAACAAATAGTGCATCTTTTATCTCTGGGATGTCGACATGCGCCCGAGCATATAGCTCGCGTACGATGTCAGTTTTGTAGCCGTTTTCGGCGTTTATTTCAATATTTTGCCAAGGCGATGTATCTAAAAAGTTTATTTCTTTTGGCTCAACGCGGGTTTTGGCCGGGCTGTTTACCTCGACTAACTCACCCTCGGCATATGATTTTTTCTCTGAAGATACCTGGACAGTTACCGTCTCGCCGGGGAGTACGCCCCAGACGAAAACTTTGCGCCCGTCAGGCAACGCTCCCAGACCTTGTCCGCCCGCTACTAGTTTGTCGATAGTTATTTGTTGGTTCATGCTGTGTCCTGTTTAAGTTGGCCAAGTAATACTCCCCGTAGGTCGGCCACGCTATCAACTAACACTTCGGGTTCATGCTCTGCGAGACCAGCTCGACTACTATAGCCCCAGGTCACCGACGCAACGGACATACCTGCTTTATGGGCTGATTTTATATCGATTATTTCATCACCAACACACCAAACATCCTCTGCTTGCAGCCCTTCGGCCGAGAGTAGCTGGTGCATTTTACGTGCTTTGCTCAGGAAGTTGGCACCACCATAAAAACGCTCAAAATAGTGGTCGAGCCCATGCCAGGTCAAATATTTTTCGATGCTGCTCGCCCGGTTCGTACTCAGAACATACAGTGGCACTTTTCCATGCATTTCGCGTAAGAGCTCGGCGATGCCAGGGTGTACTCTTACACTTCGTAAATGATTTTTAAACAAACTACGTCCTCGCACCATCACAACTGGCACTTTCCACCACGGCAGTTGCATTCGCCGCGATATTTGCCACATGCTCATATTCTCTAACTTTTCAACTTCTGACTCTGACATCGGCCGTTTGGCGCCCGTAAACTGTTCGAGCACACGTATAACCGCCGCCAAACTATCAACAATCGTTCCGTCAAAGTCAAAAATCACCGCTTTCATAGTGTAGACATTGTACCAGTTGCCACACACTAAACCCTAGCGCAATACTTTGTTTGGCGCTGTATGTGTTTCTATTCCAATTCTCTGATCTGTTTATGGTTCAGACCAAAATAGTGTGCCACCTCGTGCCAAAGGGTATGGCGAATATTTTCGTACAGCGACACCTCGTCGATACTCTCGGCGAGAAGCGGCTGTTTAAACAGTGTAATTATATCTGGCGCTAGGTCCAACCTACCTTGACGCTCGGGCAACGGCACACCGCTGTATAGACCGAGTAATGTCTGGTCATCACGCAGTTTTGTCCGAGCACGCTGGTCTTCGCTCGGCCAGTCCTCGAGGACGATCGCAACATTCTTGACCGCGCTCCGATGCGGCTCGGGCAGGCTCGCAAATGCCCGGTCAACCATCTCATGCCACTGTTCATCTGTAATCATCAGCCTATTATACCTTGTCTAACCATTGCCATTGTGTGTGAAGTGAAGAATATCCCGTAGGGAAAAAGAATCATGAATTACAGAATTAAGGTGTGGAAACTGTACTGACTTCGTCGGTCATTATGACTGGATCTCTGCGTTCGCGGAGATGACGAACGCAC
>CAZLLY010000077.1:0-5228 GCA_964560755.1 uncultured Candidatus Saccharibacteria bacterium
TGCAACTGTAGGTCCTGAAAATTTTGTGCTGCTTGCAGGTTTGGATAGTTCTCGGCGACCGCAAAAAGGCTCTTGAGTGTGCTTGTCAATGTCCCTTCTGCTTCGGCAGCCGCGGCAGGACCTTTGTCGGCTGCAGAGATGACGTTTGAACGCGCAGCAGTTACAGCCTCAAATACACCACTTTCGTGTTCGGCATAGCCTTTGACAGTGTTTACAAGGTTGGGAACGAGGTCGGCGCGCCGTTTTAGCTGAACGGTGATATCGCTCCATGCTTCTTTGGCTTTTACGTTGAGTCGAACCAGGCTGTTATACATGCTAGCGAGAATGCCAACAACGACGATAATGATGAGAACGATGGTAACTGTAGTCATAGTGAAATATATCCTCTTATTTTAAATCGTTTACCTCTAACACTATACCGTGGCGTCTACTAAAATGCTAGGCGGCAAGATGGCGGTAGATGAGGTTGAGTGCGGTGATGGTTTCGTGCTCAGCGGCGTGGCCAGTCTGAACCCAAGTAAGTGTCGAGTTCGGGACGAGCGTGTGGAGCTCGTATGCGGCTGCGGGCGGACAGACAAAATCATACCTGCCCTGCACAATGTGTACGGGCATGGTTAATTTGCCCGCGTTATGTGGGATAAAACGGTCGGGCATGAAACAACCCTTTTCCATGTACCGCATCTCTATGAGCATGCTCGCTGGGTCGTAGTCTTTTGCAGGTGTTGGTGCGTGGCGATCATCGAGTGAAATGAGCGCTGTCTCGAGGTCGCCGTAGAGGCGAGTAGCATTTGCGGCGGCTACTTCGTCATCGCCAAAAGCCGTTTTAAAACAGTACTCGGTTGGGTTTTCGCGGTGTTCTTTTGGCACTGAGACAGCAAATTTCTCCCAGACATCGGGGAAATGCATTTTCCAGAGTCCATTATCGAGCCACGCGTTTTCGGCTTTTGACCCAAACCAAACGCCGCTGACGACAGCTGCACTGACTCGTTCTGGATTATGGATGGCGTAGTATAGCGCGAGGGTACTCCCCCAACTACCGCCTGTTATGACAAAGGTTTCGATGCCAAGTTTGTCGGCGATAGCGGTGATGTCCTCGACGAGGTCCTGGGTGGTATTGTGGTGCCATTTCCCTGCCGGTGTACTTTGCCCACTTCCCCGCTGGTCGTGAAAGATGACACGCTGCTTGCTCGGGTCGAAGGGTAGTTTATGGCGGTCTTTACACTGGCTGCCTGGCCCACCGTGCAAAAAGAAAAATACGGTTTCGGCGTCCTTTTTGCCCCAGTCGTGTACCCACAGATTATGGCCATGTGTTACGGGGAGCATAAAGGTTTGGTTTGTGTACTGGTCTTCGGTCATGCTGGCTAGTATGAGGTACTACGGGCGATGTGGCAAGATGGGGGGTTGAGACGTGAATTAAAGAATAAAGAATTACAGAATTAAGAATGGAATTTGTAGCGGATTGGCCGATCGTTACTACTGGATCCACGCGTTCGCTGGGGACGACGAAGGGTCGGGCTTTGCATTCACGACTCTGTCTTTAAACCTCCCAATGTCATTCTGAACGGAGTGAAGAATCTCCCTTTCGACAATGCACGACAGAAGATCCTTCACTAACGCTCAGGATGACAGTGTGGGAAATGAAGTATTTCTATTCATTGTCATAGTGTTACATAGCTTTGATTCTGAATTCTGAATCCTCAATTCTTAACTCCTAAATCTCTTGTTCTCAACTACACCACGGCGGCAATGAGCGCGGTCAACTCGCCGTTCAGCACCACAGGCATCATGCCCTTTATTTCTTCTTCAAACGTAGATTCTGCGGGTAAACCGTTTAGGATAAAGATGGGCTTTTGTTGGTACCAGGCCAGGCTCATTTCCATCAGTACATTTGGCCCGATGTAGTTTGCCTGGCCATGTTTTTCGTCGTTAACCACAAGCACCGCATCGCCCTTGGTTATCTCGTCGAAATGCCACCGCATATAGTCGGCCTTTTTTGTATAATCTGCGCCGTTTTCGTGCCAAGTTTTATAGTGCGTTACATCGTAGTCACCGGTCTCGGCCATAATACCGGCATTGTGTGGCACGACGACCTTAACGCCCTCCGCCTCCAGCACTGCGCGCACTTCGTTTACATGCCTATAAAAGTTCGCGCTCGAACAGATAACAACAGTCAGTTTTTTCATACCCAACATTGTATCATTAGAAGTGTACTATTTTGCGGTGAGCAACGGTTGGTCGACGTGATGTCATCGACCAGTGTTATACACCTCTTTAATCTATGCGAATAATCTAACCCTAGATCGCAGCCACAGCACTTATATATTCTCCAACACTGTTGGCCGTCATACGAGGCAATGGCTTCCCGACTGTCAAATGCTTTCGACTTGAATATAAGATGATCGGATCGGTAGAAAATGGTAGATCGTTAACAAAATCCACGCGACCTTTTATCCAATCGTGAACATTTGTTGCGTTAAACAGTTCGATTTTGCCGTGACTTTTCGCGGCTGCTGTGATTGATCTGTGTAGCTTTGGATCGGTAATATCTGCGAGTACGTAGGTCGGCGGGCGATCAGTGATCGCTTGCCTTACCTCTGTAAAATTGTGTAGCCAGTGTATCTCTCCTTGTCTGTCTTTTGACGCTTCGGTCTGTAGCATACTTTTGACCGTTTCCTGTCTTTGATCGAGCATTATCGCTCCACTTTCGGCGACATCCTGCAGTGCCATGGTTGCATCCGTCGACCGTCGGATAACACTTTCGAGTAGCATCTGAAACTGAAGTACTTTGGCATCACGATCTATGATGACGGGGTGTAACTCGTGGTGAGGCGCAAGTGAAAACATTGCCCCCGCACCGATGTGGAGTGCGAGGCCACCCTTTTTCGATTGCAGAGCATTTACGGCTTCTTCCACGATTACTCCATCGTTTGAAGTCACATGTATTCCTTCAGCTGTTTCGTTTTTTGTCGGGAATAATGAATAGCTACCAAGAGGGAGTTCAGCAGGAGAAATGGTAAAATTTGGGTTTCTTCCAGGAAGTGCAGTGAGCATATTTAGCTATTGTAGCACATAATATATAAAAATGCAATTTACTTGAAAAATAATTTACTTTCTACCAGGGGTGAATAGGTCTGCAGACTCTACATCGCCTTAGACCTCGATGCTGACGGGACAATGGTCAGAACCCATGACATCTGGGTGAATCTGGGGGTTTCGTATCTGGAGGGCGATAGAAGCGCTGGCGAGCCAGTAGTCGATGCGCCAGCCGACGTTTCGGGCTCGTGCATTTGCCCAGTGTGTCCACCATGTGTAGGCGTCGGTTTTTTCGGGGTTTGCCGCGCGGTAGGTGTCGACGAACCCTGCGTCTAGATAGGCCTGAAACCCTGCCCTTTCCTCGTCGGTAAACCCGTGTTTGCCGACATTTGCTTTGGGGTTGGCGAGGTCAATCTCGGCATGGGCAACATTCATGTCTCCGCAGTAGAGGACGGGTTTGCCCACTTGAGTACTTGGGCTATCACTCTGGCCGCCTGGGTAGGTGCCATTCTCGAGGCCTTGCAGGTACGCGGTCATTGCGGGGTCCCAATGTTTTTCGCGGAGTTCGAGACGTGATAGGTCACCTTTGCTATTGGGCGTATAGGCGGTGACGACCCAAAAATCGTCAAACTCAGCAGCTATCACCCGCCCTTCGGCGTTTGGGTCACCGTAGGTGTCGCCCGTGACGCCGTATTTTTTGACGATTTCACCTGGGAAGCCGTCTACGTATCTGATAGGTTTTACCTTGGAAAAAATTGCCGTGCCGCTATAGCCTTTTTTTGCGGCGCTAAAAAAGTGCTCGTGGTACTGCGGCAGGTCGAGCTCAACTTGGTCGCGGTCAGCCTTGGTTTCTTGCAGGCAGAGGATGTCTGGGTCGTGCTCGGCGATAAACTGTTGAAAAGACCCTTTATTGAGTACCGCGCGTATGCCGTTGACGTTCCAGCTGTAGAGTTTCATGTAATGCAGTATACTTGAAAGTATGAAAACACGACACAACCACGGAGCCTTTACGACACGCAAATTTAACACAACCATCGTGCTCCTGGTGGTCATGATAGTAGTTGGTGTTGTTGGGCTTCTGGCGGCGAGCTATTTCGCCTCGACTCTTTCAAAACGAGGCGACCGTGACGTGTTGGTGCGGGTGCGGGTAGCCGACGGCCAGACCGAGGACGAACTGTTTTACGATTTTGTAACCGTCAAAAAACAAGTGTCCAGAGAAGGCTTGTTCGGTAATCAGACAAAGTACACCGTCCAAACGGTAGAATCGGCCGATAAAACCAAACTAACCTTTACTGACTGCACGCCCGAGGGGGTATACAGACCTGTTGAGTGTAAAGCGACTGATGGCAAGACCTACTGGGTTACGTTGACCGAGGACGCAGAGGCGTAAACACTACGGTATTCCAGGTTTTCCCCTGGACGTATAGAACGGCCATAAAGTGGTACGTATCGGGCAAGTACATGGTATGCTAAAACGTATGGCATATAAACGAATCTTACTCAAACTGTCGGGCGAACAGCTAGCTGGTGAACACGAATTTGGTGTTGACCCCAAAATCGCTCAGTATTTGGCAAACGAAATCAAACAAGTCGTCGACAAAGGCATTGAAATCGCTGTTGTTGTCGGTGGCGGTAACATGGTGCGCGGCGCAGAAGTCGCCGGTAAAGGCATCCGCCGTGTGACGGGCGACCAGATGGGTATGCTGAGCGGACTCATCAACGCCATGGCGTTAACAGATATTTTTGAGTCCGAAGGCCTCGCAACACGCTGTCTCAGTTCAGTGTTTGTCGAGCAGCTCGCCGAGCCGTATTCGTACCGTTTGGCCGAAAAACATCTGCAAGGTGGCCGCGTGCTGATCATCGCTGGTGGTTTGGCTCGCCCTTACTTTACCCATGACACGGCAGCTGTGAGCTATGGGCTCGAACTAGACTGTGAAGTGGTGATAAAAGCTTCGAAAGTCGACGGCGTGTACGACCGCGACCCTGCGAAATACCCTGACGCTGTGCGCCTTGAGTACATGAGCTACGCTGATGCGGTCAGTAACGTTGACATTATGGTTATGGATAAAGCGGCTCTTGGGCTTGCGCTCGAGCAAGAACAGCCGCTAGTGGTGTTTGACGCGATGGAGCCAGGCAACCTCGCTCGACTCGTCGAGGGCGAATCCGTCGGCACAACTATTAGCTAACAGTTGAAG
>CAZLLY010000078.1:0-5112 GCA_964560755.1 uncultured Candidatus Saccharibacteria bacterium
GACATATTTTCTAGCTCGATCGACGGTTTCCGTAACTTAGGTTTTGGCAAACTATACGTTTTTAGCACCGTCACCGACCCAAAATCTTGGCTGCGCAGGTTTAACGCGCGGTTTAGTGCCGACCACACGCAGCGAACCGCTCGTTTGCAAGAGGCGGTAGCCAGCCTAACATGGTCACTCGCCCAGACAAACCCAGACCACCGTTGGGTAATAAACCCCGAAGGAAACATTGCTATTGCCGCTCAATCTGTCATAGACTGTATCAACGGCACCTGTAACTCTGCCGAGCAGACAGAAGCAAAACGTCTCGCAGCAGCCTGCCTTAAAGCCGTTCAGGAACAACTAGTGCAAAGTCTACTAACAGAGGAGCAATATCATGACTAAACAAAGACCATTCGCTGTTTTTGACATCGACGGCACCCTTGTACGGTGGCAACTATTTCACGCCATTGTCCATCATCTCGGTACCGAAGGGTTCATATTACGACATCACCACGAGGCCATCCGAGATGCACGGGCACACTGGAAAAACAGGGAAGACCCCGAGGGTTTCCGCGCCTACGAACGAGTCTTGCTCGATGTATACCTGGACGTCCTAAAACATATCCGCCCCGAAGACCATGCGCGTATTATCGACGAAGTTGTCACTACCTACCAAAACCAAGTGCACACCTACACCCGCGACCTGGCAGAGTCACTCAAACAAAAAGGCTACCTGCTGTTTGCCGTAAGCGGGTCACACCAGATCGCCGTCGAGCGAGTCGCCCAACATCATGGGTTTGACGCTGCTATTGGCGCAACATTCCGCATCGTCGACGACGCCTATACTGGAGAATGTGTTAGCCCGGTCCACAATAAAAAAGCAGCCGTGCAGGCTTTGGTCAAGCAGTTCGACGCTACGTACGAGGGAAGTTATGCTGTCGGCGATAGCTCTAGCGACATTGGCATGCTCGAGCTTGTCACAAACCCGATCGTCTTTAACCCAGACAAATCACTGTTTGAAACAGCGCGGAAAAACCATTGGCCCGTCGTGGTTGAGCGCAAAAATGTTGTGTACGAGATGAGCGCAGGGGAAAACGGCTATTCTCTAGATCTAGAGGACAGTTGCTCGTCGAGCTCAGACTGACGCATAATCTGCGGCTGCCGAGCTGACCCTGGCGCAACGATAGCCGAGCCTGCAGCAGTGTGTTTCGACAGGTAGAGCAGCGCTAGATTCACCACAGCAAAAAGAGCAATATTCGGCGTAGACGGATCTTTACTCGCTATATCATCCATGTATTTATCAAAACCTGTTTTTTTGTCTGAGCCTTTGTTGCCATAGTTATCATAGACTAATGTGTCGTCTATAAATGGGTTGATGCTCTCTGGATCGAGATGCGCCTCTAGTTCATCCAGACTTTCGAGGCCAACTGCAGCGATAATCTTCTTTAGCTCATTTTTACGAGCACGATATCGCATTGCCTCAGACCCAACCAGCCTCTCTAAGATAAGAGTGCTCAGTGACAACTCTAAGCCATCAAGCACAAAATCAGGCTTTTCATTGTTTTTCATAAGGTGAACGGCCGTTCGAAACGATTCGGCACGGTATATATCTTGCTTTTCTGACGTTAGCCTGACCTGAGTGCCGTCAGGTTGTGGCTGTGGTTTGAACGGATAATTATCTCGGACATAGTGATCTGCTATGCGAGTCGGGTCAAACAACTCAAGCTTAATCCATCCCCATAGAATGTCTTTTGCATGCATAAGACGCCCAAGCTCATGTGCTGTTTGGTCGACCTCAACGGGCCGATCTGGTAGTACCTCTGTCATAATCTTACTATTGTAACATAGTTGTAAGATAATAGCAACTGTGCTAGCCTTACTATATGCATACGGACTGGCAAAAACAGGGTGATACACCACTTTTTCCCGACCTCGTTTGGGCTCGACCCGAGACGCGCGCGCAGGCAGGAAAACTACTCATCGTCGGTGGTACGGGCCAAAGTTTTGCAGCGGCCGCCGAAGCCTTTGCGGCAGCAACAGCTGCGGGGGCGGGAAGTATCCGCGTGTTACTGCCAGATAGTCTACGGCTCACCGTCGCCAAACTGTTTCCAGAGGCAGATTTTGTCCCGAGCACCCCTAGTGGCAGTTTTGGGCTGCAAAGTCTCGCAGAGGTGTTAGACGCGGCGAGGTGGGCAGACGGCAGTATGGTGGCCGCCGACACGGGCAACAACAGCGAAACAACGCGGCTTTTTGAGGCATTTTTGTCCTACCAGCGCACCGACCCAGCTGCGCAAACTGGCGCCACCGGCAGAGCAGCCGAGGCATTTCCAGTTCGGCTCACCCTCTGCGGCGACCTAGTGGACGGTTTTATTGCCCGTCCCACGCTGTTACTAGACCGACCCGACACCGTGTTAGTATTAACGTTTTCGCAGTTACAAAAACTCGCAACATCGAGCCATTTTAGCAGCGCTTTTACCTCTGATATGGGCCTTGCCCGATTCGTCCCTATGTTGCAAGCATTTAGCCTGCTACACCCCGCACATTTGGTCGTGCTATTCGACCAATCCATCGCTGTAGCCGTCGCGGGACGCGTCAGTACGACGCACGCTGCCGAGCAGTCCATCACACAGGTTGCAGCATCTGCCGCCACCTGGTGGCTGCAAAACCCCGACAAACCGTACGAAGCCCTCACCACCAGTATTCTGCGATAAACTTGACAATGTTTAATTTTTATGCTATCATAAAATCATGTACATAAAGGAGTTCAGCCTATGCCACCCGAATTAAAACCTGCGTCTGATGAGTTAAGCCCCAAACCCAAAGAAGAACTAAGCCTTGTTCAAAGACTATCGGCAGACTTAGCCTCTATCCCACCATACGCGAAACTCGGAAGCCTATCGCCTGACCAAGTGAGTGCAGTCCTATACACAGCAAGCGTTGAATCGGTCGTGGGTACAGCTGACTTTAGAACGGTTGACCTCGATTTATTCAATGCAAAAGTAGCTAGGATACAAAACAGTGTCGTAACCAGAAGAGAAGCTGCATCACTTTCTGCTACTCTTGACATGACTAGAGAAGAGCAGACCCTCATTATACAAGCAATGAAAACCAACAAAGCCGTAACGAGAGCTATCTCTGAGGGCAGACTAGACGGCACGAAGGCCGAGATCGCAGGTCTCGTTGATGCACTGATCCAGACAGTTGATATATACCCACCCAACGCGCTCCGATATTTGACACATCACGTAGGGCTACTGGGGCGAACAGTTACAACCGTAGAGTTAACCAATGCTCTTGGTCTCACAGATGATTTTACGGAAAGTGAACTACAAGAAAGAGAAGCAGATGGAAGCCACAGACAAAAAGATCTATCACCGAGTCTGGCACGATTGATCCTGGCGGCAGACCTAGCTGGTGTCCCCTTACAGAACCCTGTTACTGATATGGTATATATTGATGCGATAGACGCACAAATCAGTTCAATACCCGTCGGCGTCAGACTTCACGGTTTAGTCGATAGTCCAGACGGTCCTATTAGGCAGAAAAAAATCATACGTGTCACGGCAGATACTACCCGACCGCCAACAGACGCTACCATATCACCGGCGGAAACCGGTCAGTTTCCGTCATACAAAGTTGACCATGTAATAGAAGCCACCAAACAACGACCTGATTGGTTCGGAATGCTAGAAACTGGCGTACGGTCAGCTATCCTAGCAACGGCTGGTATTTATATTGATGGTGAGTATTAAATTATATACATAGTGATCCATTAGAATGTAGGTAGATGACTTCACCACCAGTACCTTGTGATAAGAGTGGTTGATACCCCGTACGAATGGATTATTACGTATTATCGGGCGACATTTATACTGTTTATGGTCAATTACTTAGAGTAGTCGTGCACTGCCTCAAAGCTAAGGTTAACTTTCATCGTCTGACTATCAGTTGCATCTGTTACCGGCGTGATGTATACACTCCTAAGCGCAACGGTGTTATCGGCACTAACAGCATCATACAGAGTACTTTGGTCGCCCTCACTTGTAAATTGATAGCCTTGGCCCTCGAGTGCGGTTTTTACTTTTTGCCTCAGATCTTCGTCGCTGCCTACGGCAGTATAGCTTGCCGTGCAATATCGGGTAAACGACGCGTCACCGCAGTCGACACCCTGGTACTGAAAGTCCGAGCCAGGGTTGACTGACTTTGCAGCAGCCATAACAATGCTATTGTCTTGATCTTGTCCTTGTTTGAAATCTTTTACTAAAACTGTTGTTCCGATAATCACAAGCGTGATGAGTGCTGCAATACCAATGCCGACACCGACTACTACCTTGACCCATGTACGTTTCATACGTTATCAACTTTCTAACCGTTTTTACTTCTTACGGTTACACCTAGTGTACCAAGTGTACTAGTTGTCGACAATGATTTTATTACCAAGAAAAGATTACTGTTCGACTGATTTTAACCAAAATTTGCACTCCGCAGAGTTAGTTTTACTTCATTCAATTGTATAGTTTGCCTATTTATGATACAATATGAACATGACCTTGTACCCCGTTCCTAAGCTTGAGACAACATTACATCGAGCTATTGCCGACCCTACAAACCCTGATTCGCAATACGGAGCACTGTTTCTTGATGCTCTTATAGATGAGCGTATAACGACAGGGGGAGTAATTAGCTACAAATTTAACCCGGACCCGAAGATTACCGTGATCCCTGCAGAAGATATTGCGTGCGCAGAAAATGGATATTTACAGCTGACCAAAGGAAAAGGGGACTTCGACGGGCTACTCAAGGGGCTAACGAATCGGTATGTTTCTGATAATACTGCAACGATCAGGTCGGTAGAGCTTACTCAACGCGACAAAGATACCTATGCTATTACGCTCGCCCTAGGCTCGACATCGTGTGATGAAGTACGGGCCGCACTATATGACAGGGTAACATTTTGGAAGAATCCATCGGCGAGATTCTTGCTACCGCAGACATATCCTGTCGATATGGCGACCGTTAAGACAAATAACCTACTCTCACTAAACTCACTTTTATTTGCTATGCGCAGCAAAACATCCCAGGAAATTGCCCTTGGCGACTTTAGTGTAGACCTATTCCCAACGCGTGATG
>CAZLLY010000079.1:0-5021 GCA_964560755.1 uncultured Candidatus Saccharibacteria bacterium
CTTTATATTCTTGTATTTCAAAATCATCGTCGATACCCGTCTCAGCCATTAGCCGAGCCCTTGCAGAATACACACGTTCCGCGTCAACATACTCTTCCGAAAGACTCAAACTTTTTATCTGGTCTCGAATAGCCTGTTTTTCTTCACCGAACGCTTCATTACCGTCGTATTTTAATGACAAGAAGGATAGTGGCTTGTCTGGGTTGCCATCGTAATATATCAACATCTTTGATATCGGCACAAAGCTCGAAGGGAGACTGTCGTAAAGATCACCATCAGACAATCTCAAGGGGCAATAATCATACCCCTCATCAAATGGGATCGTTTTTGATGGCGTTAAGCTGTCGCTCATAGCTCGTAGTTTATCTTCAGAAAAAAGCTCATTCCTAAAACTCATCATACACTTCTCCAGTTTTCCATACAGTACAGTCTATCAATATCTTTGTCAAATACTTCGTCATCTGTTATAATTATGACAATGAGTGCAAAACTGCCTATTGTGGCTATTGTTGGTCGTGCAAACGTTGGTAAATCCAGCTTGTTTAATGCCATCCTGGAGCGCCGCGAAGCCATCGTCGCCCAAGAGGCCGGCACAACCCGCGATAGCGTCGTCGCAAAAGCTTCCTGGACTTCGGCCGGCACCGACAGCAAAGACGCCGACTCGAGAAACCGACATGATTTTTGGCTCGTCGACACCGCCGGCATGAAAACCGCCGAAGACGACTTTGAGTTTACCATCCAAGAGCAAATAACCCAGGCAGTCGACAGTGCGGACATAATATGGGTCGTCGTCGAGGCAAACGTCGCCATCAGCGAAGAAGACCGCCGCGTCGCCAAAATCGCATTAAAGAGCAAAAAACCCGTCTACCTCGTCATCAACAAGGTCGACCGAGCCCGAAAACACGACCTCGAGGGCTTTGACCGACTCGGCATCAAGCCTATTTTCCCGACCAGCACCACTCAAAACCGTGGCATCCGAGAGCTACTCGACCACCTAGTCACCGACATCCCGCAGGCCAGCCTCATCGAGGCAAGCGACCGTATTCACGTTGCGCTACTCGGCCGTCCAAATGTTGGCAAAAGCGCGCTTTTTAACTCACTCGCCAAAAAACAACAGGCCATCGTGGCCGACAGGGCAGGGACCACGCGCGACGTAAACCGTGCCGTTATCAAATACGAAGGCCAGGAAATCGAGCTCATGGACACCGCCGGCATCCGTCGCAGCGGCAAAATCGGCGTCGGCATCGAACATTTTAGCGTCATTCGCAGCCTAGCCGCCATCGAACAAGCCGACGTTTGCCTACTACTCACCGATGTTAACGAGCTCAGCACCGCCCTCGACCAAAAAATAGCCGGCATGGTCCAAGAGTCGGGCAAAGGCCTAGCTATCGTCGTCAGCAAGTGGGATTCCGTCCTCGGCAAAGACGCTTTCACCCGCGACGCGCTCGCCCCCGAGATCCAAAACGCGTTCAATTTCGTCCCGTGGGCACCCCTGATATTCACCAGTAGTGTCACTGGCCAAAACGTCACCAAACTCTTTGATATCGTCCTAGACATCGTCAAAGCCCGTCAAACCCGCGTATCTACCAGAGAGCTCAACAGCTGGCTCACGCGCATCATCACGCGTCATCCGCCTGCCGGGCTAAAAAACCGCGCACCAAAACTCAACTACATGGTACAAGAAGACGACAACAAAACTCCCGCCTTCAAAATATTCGGTGCGCACACCAAATTCTTGCACTGGAGCTACAAACGGTACATGGAGCGCGAGCTACGTGAGACCTTTGGGTTCGTTGGCTCGGCCGTACAACTGTGGTTTATCGAAAAAGAAGGCCGCCATAAACATGGCAATAGCCCAACCAAACCAGAGCGAAGCGCCGTCCAACGCAAAGTTATCAAAAATAAAGCTCGAAAAAAGAAAGACGCTTAAGTAGTTATGCAGCACGACCTGCGAGTGTTTGCGGCACACGCATCATCGGTTATCGGCATACAGTCATCAGTACAACTAGCAAAAACTCAGGGGGAATCCTAGCATGGCATTATTCCAAAAACGGCCCGAAGTAGGGCACGGCATCACATTTACCACTTACGGTATGCATAAAACTATGCTCATTGTCGGCCTCGGTAACATCGGTGCAGAGTACGACGGCACACGGCACAATATCGGCTTTGCCTGCGTCGACGAATTCGCTCGCAAAAACGATTTTTCCGCCTGGGTCAACAAAACCGACCTCAAGTGCCAAATTACCCAAGCTACCATCGGTGAAACCCGCGTTATTCTCTGTAAACCGACAACGTTTATGAACCTCAGCGGTGAAGCCGTCCAGGCGATCGCTCATTTTTACAAAATCCAGCTCGACAAAATCATCGTGGTCCACGACGAAATAGACGTCAATTTCGGCCAGATTCGCCTGCGACTCGGGGGTGGTAGTGCAGGCCACAATGGTATAAAAAGCGTTTCTAAGGCCGTTGGCGAAGGCTACGGCCGCATTCGTGTCGGCATCGGCCCCAAAACGCCCGAACAAATCGACAGTGCCGATTTTGTGCTACAAAAGTTCAGCAGCCAAGAAACCGACGCTATCCCGATGCTCAAAAGGGAAGTTGCCGCTGCCCTCAGCGAGTTAGCTTACGGGAGCCCCCTCAGCCCCGAAACCCGCAGCTTTTTATAAAAGTGGAAGATCCTTCACTTCACTCAGGATGACAATGGTAAAACTAAACCCAGTGTCCTGATTCAAAACGGAATGAAGGTATCATTCTGAGCATCAGCGAAGAGTCACCCCCTTGGGGTGAATTAAAGAATTGCTGAATTAAGAATGAAAACTAGGTCACTCCGTGAAAATATATAGTGTCATCCTGAGGCAACGCCGAAGGATCTTCTAAGATGCATGTCGCACAGGGGAGATCCTTCACTTCGTTCAGAATGACAGTGGATAGTTCTAGGTAGTAACGACATGAGAAAACCCGGACTCCGTCATTCCCGCGGACGCGTGAATCTAGTCTTAACTACCGGCAAAGCCGGTTCAGTTTCCACTCTTTAATTCTGTAATTCATAATTCTTACTTCTTTTCCCCAGGAAAGATCCTTCGGCATTGCCTCAGGATGACAGCGCACTTCGGCTTGGATACAGAGTGGAAAAGCCTGCGTAAGCTAAAGCCCTACAAATAATTCTTCTCAACATGCAGTTGGTTGATGCCGTTCACGAGGTTCGTAAACCCCATCTGTTTTAGATAATGCATCGTGGCATTGCTGCGTGCACCGCTACGGCAGTATAGGACAATCTCGGTGTCTTTGGGCGTGTTTTCGAGCAGTTTCGCACCCGCCATCAGCGCTGCAGGCGGCAGGTTGACCGCGCCGTCTACATGTCCCATTTTATACTCAAACGGTTCCCGTACATCTATGATTATTCGTGCCATATTGCCCCTTTGTTACATTTAAACTATACTTAGTATAGCATCTAACGAAAAGGGGGCTACCTTGAAAAAAGCACTGCTCATCATCGGGATCATCGTGGCAGCATTCGCCGTGGCCATCTTTATTTCACCAAAATCCGACAACAAAACCACACCAGACACCAAAATGACATTCAGCACCATCCAGTCAGAGGTAACTGCAGGGAAGGCACACCTCATCGACGTCCGCACACCCGCAGAGTATGCCGCAGGGCATTTCCCGGGCGCAACAAACTTTAACTCCGTCGAGGTAGAGGCAGGCGAATACCCAGACCTCGCAAAAGACGCAAAAATATACCTATACTGTCACAGCGGCCGCCGCGCCGGCATAGTACTCACCGCACTCAAAAAATCAGGATTTACCGATGTCACCAGCCTCGGTGGCCTCACCGATGTTCAGTCACTCGGCGGCAAACTCATCAAATAGCAGCTGGCTAGTTATCTTACGACTTCCGCCGTACAGTAGGGCCCAATCCTACGCGCCATATCCTCGATTGAACTCGTAAGTATCTCGGCAACACCCGGAAGAGCGAGTTTCCTTTCGACCTCAGTAACTGCCAGGCCAAAACCGGATGTCGTACTAAGGGAGAAACTCGGGGGACCATCAGATTCACAAGGCTCGACCTGGCCAGTCCCGAACGCCAACGCTCGATAAAGTGGTTGTGGTTCGCCGTCTCTCATCAGCTCATATGTCCTATCTTTGTGATAATCAATTAGATCTTTATGAATAAGTGGAAATTCATCGGCAGATTCCAGTATTACTCTTTCTGTCCCAAGATAAGGGATAGAGACTATATTCTCGTCAATTAGGGCAAATCCTACCACAAAATTCGCAATCCCTGACGCACGCCCCTGCTTGAACTCCTTGATGCTGTTGTTAATAGCCTCGACGCATGATGCATACCGCTCGTTGATATATTTCTCAGTTCTCATAGTAGTATTAGTATATCCATTTCATAAAAATTTGACGAGTTACAAACCATGGTCTTCAAAAAGTGCGCCCTGTCTACGTCTTATCTATGTGAGCCTGCTTCAGGCTTCTTTGTATCACTCGCAATACTCTCCAGTTTTCGCCAGTCTGCATAAGGGTGGTACGCATTCCACTCATATCTGCTGGCCTGCGACATTCGTTTGCATCATCAGCTGCAGTGTTAAAAGCAGCTTCTGCAAATATGATACTATGACCGATTTTTAACCGAAACCGATCCACGTCCTGAGGACTACCTAGTCCGACGACGGAACCAACTTCAGGCGGGAACTCAACTCTTCGGCCTACTATTTTAATCTCGTACGACATACAGCTAGTTTACTCTTTCTATATCTATAAATGTAAAAATAGGTCGCCAAGAGGGGGTGGGCACCGCTTGACGACCTATTTTCGGAGACCACCCCAAAAGGTGATCTCCCACCACCCTTCAACCCACCCGCAGAGAGCAAAGCATCGATACACCTATGGAAATCGGAGGTGCCGTGCCTCCCTGATTGCTCAGGGAATCGTCCAGACTTGCTAGCCTAATTGTGGGGTTCAAATGCTTGCACGCAAGCCTCTGATCCTAGTTAAAGGGGTTAGTA
>CAZLLY010000080.1:0-4983 GCA_964560755.1 uncultured Candidatus Saccharibacteria bacterium
TTTTTCACCTGGGATGCTGTTTTAACTTCGGTGAGTTTTACTTGGTTGTGGGAGTAGAGTCAAGAGTTATGAGTTAAGAGATAAGAGTAGATGTTGTACCGACTTCGTCGGTCATTATGACTGGATCTCTGCGTTCGCGGAGATGACGAACGCACTCAGGCTTTACATTCACCACTGTGATTCTGAACGGAGTGAAGAATCTCCCCTTTGACAATGAACTCCAGAAGATCCTTCAACTACGTCTCAGTATGACGACGCAGGAGAGAAGGTTTTTATATATGGTCATGGTAGTGACATAATATCCATTCCTTAATTCTGTAATTCATAATTCTAGTTTTCTATGGAGATCCTTCAGCGTTGCCTCAGGGTGACAGTGCGGGAAAGAAAGCTTTTACTTTTATATAGTCACGGTAGTGACATAGCTCCCACTCCTAACTCCTAACTCCTAACTCATATCTCTTACCTCCCAACCTCTCTGCTATACTATTGCTCATGAGAACATCACAACTATTCACCAAGACATCAAAAACAGTTCCTGCTGACGAACAGTCAAAAAATGCCAAGTTACTTATCCAGGCAGGCTATGTGTATAAAGAAATGGCAGGTGCCTATGCCTATTTGCCACTTGGTCTAAAGGTGGTTGAAAACATCAAACAGATCGTGCGCGAAGAAATGAACGCTATCCAAAGTAATGAGCTCATCATGACCGGGTTGCAGCGTAAGGAAATATGGGAAAAAACTGGCCGCTGGAGCGAGGACGTTGTAGATATTTGGTTCAAGTCAAAATTACAAGATGGTACCGACGTTGGGTTTGGCTGGTCGCACGAAGAGCCGATCGTCGAAATGATGCGTCAGTATATACAAAGCTACAAAGACCTGCCGGCTAGTGTGTACCAATTCCAGACAAAACTACGCAATGAGCTCCGTGCAAAAAGTGGCATTATGCGAGGCCGCGAGTTCGTCATGAAAGACATGTATAGTTTCCACGGCAGTGCGGCCGACCTAGAGTCGTACTATAACCAATCTATCGAGGCCTACAAACGCGTCTTTGACCGACTCGGCATCGGCGCCGACACCTATGTGACATTTGCGAGCGGTGGCGCGTTTACCAAATTTAGCCACGAGTTTCAGACGATATGTGATGCTGGTGAGGACGTTATATATCTTCACCGCGAAAAAAACATCGCCGTAAACGAGGAAGTCATCGATGACGCCGTCAAAGAGCTGGGCATACAGCGCGACGAACTCGAACAAGTTAAAACTGCAGAAGTAGGTAACATTTTTAACTTTGGTACGCAAAAAACAGACGAAATGGGCTTGTATTATACGGATATTGACGGCGAAAAGCAGTCGCTCTATATCGGTAGCTACGGCATCGGCATTACCCGCGTCATGGGTGTAGTTGTCGAAAAATTCTCTGACGAACGTGGTATCGTATGGCCAGAAGCGATTGCACCATACAGGGTGTATTTGGCACGGTTGGGCGACGATGCGGCAGTTGTAGCGGCAGCTGACGGCCTGTACGACGAGCTACAATCGGTGGGGATTACTGTGCTATATGATGATAGCGATAAACGACCAGGTGAAAAGTTTGCCGATGCAGACCTTATCGGTTTGCCGCACCGCATCGTTGTGAGCGCTAAAACCGTAGCAGCAGGCAAGTTTGAGTACAAAGCACGGACGTCGTCAGAAACAGAGATGCTAGACCTGAGTGTGATAAAAAGCACATTGACGGCAAGCTAGAAGTCGGGTAGTATACCCCCGTAAGAGAGGGTGACGCTGCAAAGTAGCCAAGACCCCTTTTTTGTTAGACATTAGGAGGAAATGACCATGAAAAAAGTATTTTATTTGACCAAAGACGGTGTAGCAGAGTTAGAAGCTGAGAAGGCCGAGTTATTGAGGAAGCGCGTTGAAACTGCCGAGGCCATAAAAACTGCCCGCGAAATGGGTGACTTGAGCGAAAACGCCGAGTACCAGTCTGCCAAACAAGAGCAAGAGAAAAACGATGCTCGTCTCGATGAGGTCGAATACATTCTTGCAAATGTCGAGCTTATCAAAGCCGGAAAGAGCCAAAAAGTAACGCTCGGCAGCACAGTTTCGCTCAAGAGTGCAAAAGGCAAGGAAGTTGTTTTTCAGGTGGTAGGGACCATCGAAGCAGACCCAATCGCGAAGAAAATCAGCGACGAGTCGCCAATGGGTAAAGCGCTGATGGGCAAAAAAGAGGGCGAAGAAGTCGAGATTGTGACGCCAGCCGAGACTACGACGTACAAAATTACTTCTATCAAGTAAACTACACGGATGACGATAAAAAGGGGTCGCTTGCGGCCTCTTTTTTGTTTACAACTGTCGGCAAACGGCGCAGAATAAAACCAGCAGCATAAACGGAGGGATAGTAATGCAAGATCAGCCGAAAATATCGACCGAAGAAAACATGGGATCAAACTCAAAGCCAAAACAGACGGTAAAGATGGAGTTTTCAGTGTGGTGGCTTGTCGGGTTACTGGCTGCTATTATTCTGCTCCTGTTTGTGCTCTGGCACCCATGGACTGGCCTTGCGACCAACAGCCGCACGGTCTCGGTGACGGGCACAACGACGGTCAAAGCAGAACCAGACGAGTACGTTTTTTATCCAACCTGGGAGTTCAAGGGTGCTAACAAGACGGCCACGCTAAACGAAGCCACCGAAAAAAGTGCCACTATTGTTTCCGAGATGAAAAAACTCGGTGTTGCCGATAACAAGATAACGACAAACGTTGGCGGTTGGGGTAATTACTACTATTTCAATAGCGAGACGAACATACATACGTACACACTCACTATTAGCGCGACCGTAGCAAACCGTGAACTCGCTCAAAAAGTGCAAGATTATTTGACGACAACCGAGCCAACTGGCCAGGTGACGCCACAAGCAAACTTTAGCCAGGCAAAGCAGAAAGAGCTAGAAACCAAAGCGCGTGCAGCCGCAACAAAAGACGCGCGGGCAAAAGCCGACGAGATGGCCGAGAATCTCGGTTTTAAGGTCGGTAAGGTCAAAACCATTGCTGACCAAAATGGGAGTGGTATGGTCTATCCGATGATGGGTTCGTTGGTGGCACAAGGAGTCGCCGAAGATGCGAATACGTCTAAGAGTCTTGCGGTGCAGCCAGGCGAACAAGACGTAACGTATAGCATACAAGTCACGTATTACATCAAATAACTCAAGTTTCGGCTTCTAGTAGTTATATAGACAGGTTGGTTGTGTATTTGCGACATTTCGCGTATACTGACCCCAGTTATGCAGTGGTTAAATAGTATTGTCGATGAACTTACCGCGCGTCATCCTCATGGCGATATTGTGGTGTCTTCTGGCGTTTCGCCAAGTGGCACGTACCATTTGGGTACACTTCGGGAAGTGCTGACTGCCGAAGTTATTGCTGCAGAGATTCGTCGTCGAGGTCGAACAGCGAGACACCTGCACATCGTCGATGACCTCGATATATTTCGAAAAGTGCCAGTCAATGTTGACTCGGCATGGGAAGCCTACCTCGGTATGCCTCTCTGTGACGTGCCATCACCAGACGGCGTGGCAGACAAGAGCTACGCAGATTTTTTCCTGGCAGATTTACTCGACGCTATCGCTAAAATGCATCTCGATATCGAGGTGATCCGCTCGCACGAGTTATATCGTACTGGCTACTTTGTGCCCGCTATCGAGACTGCACTCGAAAAGGTCGAAGGCATAAAAACGATTTTACGAGAAGTATCAGGCAGGGAACTTGATGAACAGTGGTCTCCTATTCAGGTTGTCGAGTCCGGCAGGATGAAAAATCGTCTATACCGTGCTATCGACCCGGCGGCAAAAACGTTAACCTATGGTGGCGTTGATGGCTCAGAAGTGACCACAAGCTATGCCGATGGACACGTTAAGCTCAGCTGGCGAGTCGACTGGCCTGCGAGGTGGGCACTGATGGGCGTGCAGTGCGAGCCGTTTGGCCGCGATCATGCGACCAAGGGTGGCAGCTATGATACGGGCGCTCGTATCGACCGCGAAATATTTAACGCAGAACCGCCATTTCCCGTGCCATATAATTTCATCAACCGCGTTGGTGAGACCAAAAAAATGAGTAAAAGTGCAGGGAACGTTATAACCGCCAAAGAGCTTTTAACTATACTGCCACCAGAAATCGTTTGGTTTTTCTTACTCCGTTTTGCGCCAGAGAAACAACTCTTTTTTGGTGAGGGTGAAACACTGCTACGTTTGTTCGACGAATTCGCCGAGCTACAAGCCAAGCAAGATCGGAACGCATCAGAGCAACAGCTGCTCGACCTATGTTTGTTGCATGTCGATCAGCCTGTCGTTAGCAATGTGCCGTTTTCGCACCTCGTCAATACGTACCAGGCGTCGCTCCGTGATGCCGACCTGACGCTGCAGACTATCGCGCGTTCTGAGTATGCAGAAACTGCCGAAAAACAGGCCGATATTATCCGCCGCGAGCTCGCATTTATTGACACTTGGCTAGCACAGTGGGCACCAGATGAGGTAAAATTCGCTCTTACAGAACAGATAGAAAAAGGCAGTTTTTCTGAAAATGAAGTAAAACTCTTTGCAATGTTAGCCGAAAAAGTGGCTGCCGCACCAGCTGATGCTGACGGCGAATATTTCCACTTAGCGCTCTATAGTCTAAAAGACGAAACGGGTATGCAACCCAAGGAAATGTTTAGCGCGCTCTATAGTCTGCTTATCGGTAAGACGAGCGGCCCGCGGGCCGGCTGGTTCCTGAGTATATTACCACGAGACTGGCTAGTCTCTCGTCTCAAACTCGAAAAGTAGGTCGGGGAAGACGGAAGACCGACGACCGATGACGGAAGAGTACATCGGGTTATAAAATGACTCAAACACTCTCTCTGTGTGTGTCATCCTGAGGCGTAGCCGAAGGATCTTCTTACTGGGAACAAGAGTCAAGAGATATGAGATAAGAGCGGAAACTATGTCACTACCGTGAC
>CAZLLY010000081.1:0-4804 GCA_964560755.1 uncultured Candidatus Saccharibacteria bacterium
TGTTTGCTTTTTTGACATAACGCTATTGTTGTATAGTTATTTGACTTTTCCACAGTCCTATTGTGAAAACATTTGCTTTTTTGCTTATTTGACTTTTTTATATAGACTTCCCCTTTTTTATCACCCTACCCTAAAATATTTGACATTTTGACTTCCCTGCACTATTATATGTTTTTTCAAACTAACACACTTTTTGAAAATACGAACATTTTACGAACGTGGGGTAGTGCAGCGACAGGGGGACTGTGCGTCATTTACCCGCTCTGATTTCCATTCTATTTGTAGTAGACCCGGCCTGGGACGCGCAGGTCGATATACTGTTCGGGCGAAGTCGACCCGAGTTGCTCTAGCGTCGCTATCGCTGCCCCGCTCTGTTGCATCGCGTCTTCTTCGAAGTTAAACCTAAGTATGTATCGTTTATCGTTGAGTCTTGCATCGAGCTCATACACTTTTCCCGAGGGTAGCGCAAAGTTTTTGACACCAATATTCGCTTGCTGCAATTGGTAGGCGACAACCTGTATAAACCGTACGTGGCTCGGGGGGAGCAACTGGGTGCCGACACTTACTGGCTCATTCGTTTCATCGACGATGAGTGGAAGATCGACGTCGCTCGCTGCAGTACCAACGACGTAGCCAGACCTGCTGAGGACAAAACGCGATGAACCTTGTTGCAATACAAATACTGGCGCCGATAGACTGATATGTACCGTCGGTTGGCTACCAACCCACGGGACCGTTATAACCGCCGTCTCGACCTCTGGATGTTTTTGTTTTAACGCCTTTGTTATGCCGTGTGTGTCGACGGTAATTTTGCTGCGGTTCAATAGTTGGCTAGCGAGCAGCTGGTCGACTGTCGACTGGTACACCGAAACGTCCCCGACTGACGTCTCATTGCCCTCCGAGAGCAACTCTACCTTGCTGTTGGGCGTAAGCAATAGTAGCTGACCAGCGAGCACAACGGCAAGCCCGACAAATACCACCCAAACAATGGTTCTGAACCGTTTTTTTGCCGGACTTTTCACCCCTACGGGGGCATTCAGCAAACTTCTAGACCTTCCAACTGCTGCAGGATTTTCCGACGTACGGGATGGCCTACGGTTGGCATAATAGGCAAAATCTGGTCGACCTGCAGTATTTTGACGCACCGCTCGGCGCCTGGTCTCTGGCTCGACGTCAGGTTTTTTACCCTTAAACAGCCCCATGCTTGCCCTCCCCTAGACGTAGTATGGCCTCCGCCAGGTCCTGTGCGGCCTTAGGCCGTGCAAATTCGTGTAGCTTAGTCTCGAGCGCCGCGCGTTTTGTTGCGTCACCGAGGACAGAGCTAACTGCGTGGACGAGGAGCTCGTAGTTATCACCTAATTTTGACTCATCGAGTTGCAAAATAGCGCCTTTTTCCTCGAACGAGGCGGCATTTTTCAGCTGGTGTCCGCCGGTCAGAAGCGGGTTCGGCACAATAATGCACGCTTTCCCCTGAGCCGCGAGCTCAGCGAGGTTCGTTGCGCCGCCGCGGGCGACCACAACGTCAGAAACCGCACTATACGCATATAGTTTAGTGGTGTAGCCCATGACAACCACCCTAGGGCGCTCATTTGATGTTAGCTGTGTCTCATACTGCTCGCGTACAGCAGCCTCCTGTGTGGCTCCGGTAGTGTGCACAATGGCAAGCTCAGGAAATTTGTGGAGCAATGCAGGGACCGAGGCAACGGCGGCAGTATTCAACCGAGCCGCCCCCAGGCCACCACCCGTTACCAAAACAATCTGTTTATATGCCGAAAGTCCCAATTCCTCTCGTAATTTTTGCCGTTCACTGTCGCTCACGAGATGGTATTCTGCGGCAACAGGTACACCAACATTGATGGTTTCGTCCTTGGGATATGGGTATAGTTCCGGCGAAAGTGCAACCGCATGCAGCGCTGCCCACCGTGCAATAATCCTGTTGGCTAACCCTGGCATAGCATCTGAGTCATGCGTCAAATATGGCACACGCCTAAGCGCGGCCGCCAGGCCAACGGGTACACCAACAAACCCCCCTTTGCAAAACAGCACATCGGGCTTCAAACGTCCGAACAATCGGTAGCTCTGCAGTGCACCAAATACCACCAAAAACATATCTCTCACGTTCAGCGCCACCGTTTTTATATCGAGTAGCTGCCTCCAGCCCTCACCATGGTAACGGCGAAATTTTCCTGCGTAGACAGTATATACTTCGTCGATCAGCGTATTCTCGGCAACAATCTCGCCAAACGCATCACCCTTTTGACCAACATATATAATGCTAGCCTCGGGGTGCAGTAATTTTAACTCATGCGCGACGGCCAAGATCGGCGTGATATGTCCGCCCGAACCGCCGCCTGTCATGACTATTCTCATGATCTTTTCCCCTGTTATGTTGCACCGACCGTGATGAAAAACTTGTGTAATGTGATATCTGAAATGCAAGCCCCAGCGCCGCACCGACAAATAGGACGCTCGTGCCACCGTAACTTACAAACGGAAGCGTAATGCCTTTTAATGGTAACAGTCCTATCATAGCACCGATATTGACTATTGTCTGTGTACTGAGCCACGCCAATACACCAACCACGATGAGCTTGCTAAACAGCGTTGGGGCGCGTTCCACGATACGTCGAAGTCGCGCAAATAGCGTGATGTAGAGGCCGATCAGTATAACCGAGCCAATAAAACCGAATTTTTCTGCATAAATTGCAAAGATTGAGTCATTCTGGGCCTCTGGCAGGTAGCCATATGCCTGTGCACCCTTCCCTACCCCAAGCCCAAACATACCGCCCGAACCGATCGCAACCAGCGCCTGACACGCCTGGTATCCTGTTGTTTGGCAGCTCGTTTCGGGGTTTAAATAGGTGTGCAGTCGCGCTCGACGGTAGGGCGTCGCCATGATTAAAAGCGCACCCCCGACAACTGCGATTAACCCAACCAAAAGTAGTCGGCGCATTGGTAACCCCGCGACGAATGCCATGGCTGCAAACATCGCGACGATAACACCCATAGACCCAAGGTCACTCTGTACCCCTGCTACGAGCACGCCTATAACGACCAAAATAACAACGATTGGATACAGTGTTTTCTTCGTATCTTGTATCTCGCCCCGTTTAACTTGCAGTGCAAAAAACCCACTGACCGTTATGAGGAGCGCAAACTTCACCGCCTCAACAGACTGCAAAGAAAACGGCCCTAGTCTGATCCATCGGTGCGCAGGATAGGCTGGTATAACAGGGGTGAGGAGTGCTACGATCGTACCAAGTAACGCCAAACCAAATAATGCCCACTGCCATTGTCGCCAGACACGAAGTGGGATCCTAGATGTCACGATAAATGCAACCGCGCTCAGTACGATAGCTAGCATCTGTCGGGTAACGTAGTTTGCACCACTGCCATCACCTTTTGTAGCGCTCAAAGCCGGGCCTATCGAGTACACCACAATAAGCCCAATCGCGAGCAGCAACACCGTCAAGACCACCAGCAAATAGTCCGGACGATGACGTCGCATCGCACCTTCGGGTGCAGGCTGCTGCCTAAGCGGTATACGACCGCGCTCCCCCACCGAAACCTGGTTAGGCATACCGTCCTATCAAAAATAATGCTACGCCAAATAACGCCATGACCGCACCAATCACCCAGAAACGCATCGTTACTTTTGTCTCTGGCCAGCCAATTGCCTCAAAATGATGATGGATTGGCGAAACTCTGAATATCTTTTTGCCGTTTCGTAGTTTTTTCGACGCAACCTGTAGTATCACGCTCCCTGCCTCGGCTACAAACACCGCCCCGATGATCGGTAGCAGCAAAACTGTATCGGTTATCATCGCCACGACACCCAGCGCCGTTCCAAGTGCAAACGACCCAACATCCCCCATAAAAAACCGAGCCGGGAACACATTGAACCACGTATAGCTCAACAGCGCACCGACGATGGTCACGCAAAAACCAGCGACGGCATACCTCGCATCGAGCGCAGCAATAACCGCATAGGCCCCAAAGGCTAGTGCCGTTAAACCGCCCGCCAACCCGTCCAAACCATCACTAATATTTACCGCATTTGCGGTGGCAACGACGACAAATACAAATATCGGGATAATCAACCAGCCAACCCAAATAGAACCATCAATGCCCGGGATCCACAAACTATCTACCCCCAATTTATAGTGGAAAAACCAACCGCCGACCAAGGCAACGAGCGTTATCAGTAGTAGCTTTAGCCTCGACGGCAACCCCGCCTTGCCCTTCCCCGTCCCTCGGATGTTGATGATGTCGTCTATCAACCCAACAAACGCCGCCCCTGCAAATGCCGCAACAGGCAGCCATGTCTGCGACTGTACCAAGTTAAATCCAAGCGTAATAAGCACCACGGCAACAATAAAAATAACTCCCGCCATCGTCGGTATATGCCGCTTATGCTTCTCGGCGTGCAGTTTTATGAACATCGTTGCTTTTTCGCCGGTCAGTGTCTCGGTCCTCGGCTTTTTCCATAGTTTCAGTCGAAACGCCAGGCTCGTGTACAGAGGCGTCAGTAGCATAGAGAGTGAAAAGCCAGCGACACCCAGTAACGCCATTTTCAGGAGCATTGCGTGTTGGTCGACGAAAAACAAATTTGGGGTAAGTTGTTCCATGTTAGTGTTTCTCTTTCGTTACTTTCCTACGCACTAGTATACCACTGTCCTACGCGTATGCACCAGAGGTATACAGCGCTCAAAAAGACTCGCCCGAATCCTAAGACCCACTATGACTTTTAGAGCTATTTACTCTTGGGAGTAACGCCGTAGTTATCGATCAGCATATGTGCAAT
>CAZLLY010000082.1:0-4650 GCA_964560755.1 uncultured Candidatus Saccharibacteria bacterium
ACCTCCACCGACTCCGGTGCCACCTGGACCGAACGCACCACCTCTGGCTCCCGTGTTTGGCAGACTATAACTAGCTCTGCCGATGGCACTAAACTTGCCGCCGTTGTTTACGACAACTACATCTACACCTCCACCGACTCCGGCGCCACCTGGACCGCCCAGACCAGTGCTGGCTCCCGGATCTGGACTGCCATCACTAGCTCTACTGATGGCATCAAACTCGCCGCTACCGCCAGCGGTGGCTACATCTACACCTCCACCGACTCCGGCGCCACCTGGACCGCCCAGACCAGTGCTGGCTCCCGGAACTGGTCTGCCATCACTAGCTCATCTGACGGCACCAAACTCGCCGCCGCTGCATCTGGCAGCAAGATCTACACATTCTACAACAGCAAGCTAGCCACGCTCGACGGTATGCTCCAAGTCAACGGTAGTATCCGTATCTCTGGTGGGGCTCTCCAAACTGACGGTGTTGCAACGGGCACTTTACTCGCCACCGGCAATGTAAACATCCAGGGTCTAACTACCGTCCAACTTGACGCCAACAATGGCTCTAACCTCGTCTGCCAGAACACTGCTGGCAACCTTAGTACCTGTAGCTCAACTATCCTGCAGCAGTTGTTTGTGCAGGGAGGAAATAGTTTTGCTACGAGCGCGACACTCGGTACGAATGATGCGAACGATCTCGTGTTTGAAACTGCGGGAACTCGGCGCATGCTCATAGACCAGGGGAATGCGGTATACTTTGGTCCCGCAACAAACCAGAGCATCATGTTCAGGTCAGGGCCAATATCTCAGGGAATTGAGATTGGGCGAACTGACGGCGTGGTCGGCGACTCCTACATTGACTTCCATTCAGCAGCGACAGCAGTAGATTATGACGTCAGAATAATCTCATCGGGGGGATCTGGAGTGAATGGGGGCGGAACAATTGCTATCGATGGTGGAGTCCAGATAGGCTCGGCAACTAGCGACGCGAACGCACGGCTCCTCGGCCTTGACGGATATAACTCTTCGTCTGACCCGACAGGCACTGCGGGAGCTATGTACTACAATAGCTCAAAGGGTAAGTTCCGCTGCTATGAGGGCGCTTGGAAGGATTGTATTACGGCACTTCCAGTTTTAGCGACAAAGGCAAGCGACCAGACTATTACGACTTCATCACCTGTTGACGTTTCTAGTTTGAGCTTCACGCTTGCCGCAAACACAAAGTACTCTTACAAATTTGTCGTGAACTTCACAGTTGCCGCTACTGCTAATGGTATTGGGTTAGGTATACGAACTCCAGAGGACACTACGCTTATGAGTAGCTCTACCGCCAGTACATACTGCGTACAAACTATAGCAACGCGGAATGCCGCCACTGGCGGCCAATGGGCGGGGTATTGTGGTAGTGGTGATGCGGTTGGGGGGGCAAGCACCTATGACGCTGAGGCAACTACCGATCTATATCCTTCAGTCATGGAAGGCCGTATAGTGGTTGGCTCTACACCCGTTACGTTAAACCTCCGTGCACTCAATCAGGATGGAAATGTGACGATAAAGACAGGGTCGTTTGGAGTGCTGCAGGTAGTACAGTAAAGACAGTGGTGGCCATTTACCTATTTGGCTATCGTAAGTTGGTTAGTGATAGCATTTATGTCTTCGGATGGGACCGCTTTTGAGGATGTGATAAATAGAAGTGTGCCACTGTTTGTCGTGAACATATATTTACTATTGCCGCCGATGCTTAGGTTGTAGAGTGTGCCACTAGGCATGATAGACGTGGGTATTGGGTTGCTGCCGATAATCTTTGCGGCATCAAAACCTGGTGGCGTCTTCTGAAGTGTTACCGTTATGGTAAGTTTCTTTGTTGAGTTCACAAGGTTGTAATGCGCAGTAGTATTGTTACCGTCAACGCTTGATTTATCTAGCGCGTAGTTTGTCGGAAGCTCCGATGGGTAGTAGAGCGGGAAGGTAACGCTCTGCGTAAATTTTTTTGTAAACGGTCCAGCGGTTTGATTGCGCACAACAATAAGCCAGACGCCCACGCCCGCCAATAGCATAAAAAACAGCACAGCCGTCATTACGACAAGCTTCATTTTATTTGATTTCTTGCCCTCAGCCATAACCATTTCACTATACCATGTCTCGCAAACAGGCACGATAACTTAAAGACAGTACGTAAAAACCGACTTAGCGGGTGCATTTGAACGAATCATGTCAGCAAAATGCAAAGTTTAAGGTAAAATCTGTGGATAACTGGGGTAAAAATATAGAAATGAATCAATTTTGTACTCAAAAGTACTTGCATTATATATACCATTAGCGCATACTTATGAGTAGATTTTGCCGAGCAACGGCTCGCAACAGCTCGGTAAGCGGCAAAATCCAAAACAATCAAACCAAACAAAAACAAAAACGACGAAAACGAAAAAGCAGGGCACTCGCAGACCCTGCTTTTTCTTTTACCCAAAATACGGGATGTGTGCATTCTGAATCGGTAGCTTTAACAGTACCTCCTTTTATGAATATTTCATTCCCGTCGGCATAGTTCTCATGCGGGGGCCTAGGATAAAGGATACTAGACAGGGCAGTAAACATATCTAGGCAACACCACACTGACCTAGCTATAGCCGACATATCCAAAACTTTACGTGACATATACGTATTTTGCGACATATATATTTTTAGCGTGTTATGCAGGGTAAATTCATTTGTTTAGGGTGGTAAAAACCTCCTGCGTAGCAAAGAATAGTACTGAAATAGGCAGACTGCTTTGCCGATGCAGCATTGGTTTCGGTACTAGGAGTGGGCACTTATGCCTGTGGTGGCCCTGGCTATGGTGAGTGATGCTTTACGACCCCTGTTAACGACATTTTAACAGGATGATCTAATATATAGCCGACTAGTACTAGCCGTATAGGGTTATAGGTTTTCGCCGTTTACGCTTTTGGTAAAATCTGTTACGCTTATATCTAGAAAGAGGGTAAAACCAAAGACATGGCATTTGTGCTCGCAATCACGAATCAAAAGGGTGGAGTAGGGAAAACGACGACTGCCGTTAACCTTGCCGCTCAGTTGGCGGCACCCCAAAGGCGGGTTATGCTGGTCGACCTCGACCCGCAGGCCAATGCGACGAGTAGTCTTGGAATAGATAAGTCAACCCTAAGCCTTTCGCTATACGATGTGCTTGTCCACGGTGTTGAACCAGCTGAAATAGTCCTAGAAACAAATATTAAGAACCTGTATGTGCTACCCGCGAACACAACGCTGGCACAGGCAGAGGTCGACCTAGTAACGGTAGAACACCGTGAGTTTATGCTGAGAAGCCTACTGAAAAAGGTTGAGGCAGATGTCGTTATCATTGATTGTCCACCAGCTCTAGGGCTACTGACGGTTAATGCCCTTGCTGCTTCTGACGGAGTGCTCATCCCCGTCCAGGCAGAATATTTTGCGCTAGAGGGGCTCGGTCAACTACTGCAAACAATACAGCTCGTCAGACGAGGTTTGAACCCTGAGTTAGAGATATTTGGAGTAGTACTCACGATGTTTACAAAACGCACGGTGCTCAGCGAACAGGTGCAGAGCGAGGTTGCGAAACATTTTGGGCAAAAACTATTCGAGACCGTTGTGCCAAGAAACATACGACTAGCAGAGGCGCCGAGCTATGGACGGACGATATTTGAACACGACAAATGGAGTAAAGGGGCAAAAGCATACAAAGCGCTCGCCCAGGAGGTAGCAAAACGTGCCAATATCTAGATCTGGTCTCGGAAAAGGCTTGGGGTCGCTCATTCCCGAGGATTTTGATGCTTCTTTATTACTTGACGCATCTGACAAAATACACCGAGTAGCGGTTGTAAGCATATCTGCAAACCCCGATCAGCCAAGGACGCTTTTTGATGAGACAGCTCTCCATGAGCTCGCAGCAAGTATCAAACGATACGGTGTCGTCCAGCCACTTGTACTTCGTTCAGAGGGGAAGGGCTACGTTATTATCGCCGGGGAGCGTCGTTGGCGTGCGGCAAAACTTGCCGGTCTCGCTGATGTACCGGCGCTTGTTCGGACAGCTCAGGAGCTCGAACAACTCGAGCTCGCACTCGTTGAAAACGTACAACGCGTCGACCTTAGCCCGCTTGAACAGGCCGTGTCAGTCGAGCGGCTGCACCAGCAGTTCAATTTGGCCTATAGCGATATTGCAACCCGGCTTGGCAAGGCGAGCTCGACGCTCAATAATATCGTTCGACTACTGCAGCTACCAAGTGAGGCGAAAGAGGCATTGGCTGCCGGTACAATTACTGAGGGGCATGCACGGCAGATTTTGGCACTCAAAGACGACGTGGAACGGCAAAAAATATTGCTGTCACTTATCCTCAAGCACGGCTGGTCAGTGCGCCAAGCAGAAAATTTTGTCTCTGCGCTGAAACAAGGGGCGAAAGAAACTAAGGCGGCTGCAGAGCGTATCGCGCCTGAAACTACAGAGACCAAAAAGCTTGCCAAACGGTATGGAACATCTGTAAAAATACGGCGAACTGCCAAGGGTGGAAGGGTTGAGATAGCTTTTTCGAGCGACGAGCAACTTGCTACGCTTCTGGCTGAACTTGGTCGCTAGAGGAACAAGAGTCAAGAGATATGAGATAAGAGCGGAAACTATGTCACTACCGTGAC
>CAZLLY010000083.1:0-4564 GCA_964560755.1 uncultured Candidatus Saccharibacteria bacterium
TGCCGATGTACTGTTGCTGGTGTTGGAAAGCGACCATCGACCACATGAATCTTTGACCAAATATCAGAAGTGCATCTGGCGCAATGTAACGCTGTGCATTATAGGTATCCTGATGAGTTACCCATCTAGTACGGCTCTTAAGTACATTCGGTACAATAAACCCGTAGGTATTTCCATCGTAATCGGGTTTTTTCACCGCGAATACACCTGTTAGCACTGTGCCCTCGGTATTTGCGTCAAATGCATAGCCAAACCTACTGAGACCTGTTGTTGCAAACTCATTGAGTAGTGTAACTTTTTGCCCACTATCATACAGCGCTTCACGAAGCGTATTTCCATGGGTTTCTTGTAGCGATTCAATACTCATATACTCAAACCACTGCGACTAGTTAACGTTTGTATAGCGACTCTATCATTCGATTTAAAGTACATAACCACTCCCTGTTTTTCTGAAGGTAGGTAAAATTTATATGGTTACTTGCTCAAATATTGTTGGTAATCCTGCACTGCGATTGTCTAGAGATGGTATAGCCGGAGTTGAGAACGGAACATAGAAGTGTCCTGCTTTACCGTACGGAATCTGCAGAGCAATGATCGACCCAGTATAACCCTGGTTTGCGATACTATTACCCTCGGGCACCGTCAGCATGAGGAAATTGCCCTGTTGACGACCCCTTCGACTTATCTCGTTCTGCGGTGGTGCCACATTCATAACGAGTAGCTGTTCTGGATATAGGGCCACTCTGAATTGCAAGGCGATCCCACCTAAAGTCTCGCGTACTACTGTCTCTGACTGCAGCCTTGCGATATCAGACGCTTCACCGATGATACTTGCCGTAGTTATCGTTACCCCGGGTAGGCCGTCACTTGCTGCGTCCCATGCCAGGATTGCAGCGTCTGTCATTGCCTGTATGTCGCTAATGTCTCCTACCCTTCGTCTAGCATCTAGCTCTGCGATTGATGCAGCTAACTCTGGTATTGTCATTTGGTCTGCAGTTATTGGCCTCGCCTTCATAGTCTCTGGCATGATCTACTCCTTAAAAGTACATTCTACCACTTTTGTGGAATAGTCAAATACATAATGACGAGGTATCCGTATAGAAACGAACCTTGCGCTACCCTATCTATAGACTTTGGGTGCCGGTATATAACTCATGGTCGTGCAGAACACCGCCGAACTTTGAACGTTCTAGCACCGCACGTATACTTTTCTCAACTGGGGAATCGCCCTCAAGTGAAAAGTGTCGTTCATCAAATACAGTTATAATCTTGTCATTTTCGGGCCAGTAGTAACCGGTTAGGGCAAGGTCTGTTAGTTCCTGCGCATTTTTAGTCTTTCCAAGCCGTATGTTATTCCCGTCAGACAGATGCATCTGCTGTAGCTCATCTATACCCAGGTAATGTCTACCCCTGCCCGCATCATACGCGGCGTTCTCTCCAACTGCCCACGGCTGGACATCGATTGTATCAGTCGCAATAAAGCACCCGATAAGAAATATACTGTGCCCAATCTGCCTCGGCACCTTCAACCTCGTTTGGTTGGCGATAATCGCCCTAGCCTGTGAGTCGATAGCAACCAAAGTTTCCTTCGAGTGAACACGTCGTATGTATTCTGCATCAAGTGATTCGTATGCCATAGTGATTGTCGTTTAAATTAATAGAGGGATATAAAAATGCGAGTGAGCTTTATGGGCCCACCCGCATTTTAGCCTGCAAAAACTTATTTGCTGTTTTTGGCGATGATCGCGTCTGCGACGTTGTTCGGAACGTCTGCGTAGTGATCGAGCTCCATGCTTGAGCTGGCACGCCCCTGGCTCATCGAGCGGAGGTTGGTCGTGTAGCCAAACATCTCGCCTAGTGGTACAAAGGCTGTGATTTCCTTGATGCCCGAGCTTAGGTCTTCCATGCTTTCGATACGGCCACGTTTGCTGTTTAGGTCGCCAATGACGTCACCCATGAACTCCTCTGGAGTCACAACAACAACTTTCATGACTGGCTCGAGCAGTACAGGACCGGCTTTTTTGAAGCCTTCCTGGAAGCCCATAGAACCGGCGATGCTAAAGGCCATTTCGTTGGAGTCGACTTCGTGGTAACTACCATCGTACAACTCGACCTTAACATCAACAACTGGGTAGCCCGCGAGCACACCATTTGACAAGGCTTCTTCGACACCTTTGCGAACGGCTGGAATGTACTCGGACGGAACGACACCACCTTTGATGCTGTTGATGAATTCAAAGCCTGCGCCCTGCTCGTTTTGGCTGAGACGTAGCCATACGTCACCGTACTGACCACGACCACCACTCTGGCGGACGAATTTACCTTGCGCTTCAACGGCGTCTTTGCGGATAGTTTCACGGTATGCAACCTGTGGCTGACCGATGTTTGCTTCGACACTAAATTCGCGTTTCATGCGGTCAACGATGATCTCAAGGTGCAACTCACCCATACCGCTGATGATAGTCTGACCAGTTTCGTCGTCAACACGAACGCGGAAGGTTGGATCTTCTTCGGCGAGGCGCTGCAGCGCAAGGCTCATTTTCTCTTGGTCGGCCTTGGTCTTTGGCTCGATAGCAATGCTAACTGGTGGGTCTGGGAACGTAATGTTCTCGAGCTGGATAGGATGCGCAGGGTCACAGAGCGTGTTTCCTGTCGTAGTGCCCTTGAGCCCAACGATAGCAGCGATATCACCAGCGATAACTTCGCTAACATCCTCACGCTTGTCGGCCTGCATACGCACGATACGTCCAACACGCTCTTTTTCACCGGTCGAGCTGTTGAGTACGTACGAACCAGCGGTAAGTTTGCCGGAATACACGCGGAAGTATGCAAGCTTACCGACAAATGGGTCAGTCGTAATTTTGAAAGCTAGACCGCTCATAGGATCTGCATCGCTATGTTTGCGCTCAATCTCTTCACCAGTTTTTGGATGTTCGCCCCATACATTTGAGCGATCATCTGGAGCCGGCAAGTAGTCAATAACCATGTCGAGCACTTTTTCAACGATAACGCCACGACCATCACCACCAGTGACAACGTAGAATTTACCACTCAGTACGGCTGTACGGATGGCTTGTTTGATCTCGCTTTCGCTGAGGCCTTCTTCGCCGACTTCGAAATACTTTTCGAGCATTGCTTCGTCTTCGGCGACAGCATTTTCGATAAGCAAACTGCGGTACTTTTTAACCTGGTCGAGCATATCTGCAGGGATTTCACCTTCTACAAGCTCGTGGTCGTGGAACTCGGTGTAGGTATATGCCTTCATCGCAACGAGGTCGACGATGCCGTTGATGCTTTGTTCAAAACCAATAGGCAGGTGTACGGGGAAAGCACGCTTGCTTAGTCGGTTATGGATGCTCTCAAGGCTCTTGTAGAAGTCGCCACCAGTTTGGTTGATCTTGTTGATGAAACAGATACGTGGCACGCCGTATTTATCGGCCTGGCGCCAAACTGTTTCAGACTGGCTCTCGACGCCCATTTTACCGTCAAAGACGACACAGGCACCGTCGAGTACGCGCAGGCTGCGCTCTACCTCGGCAGTAAAGTCGATGTGGCCTGGAGTATCGATGATGTTGATCTGATAACCCTTCCAGAAACAGGTTACTGCTGCGCTCACGATGGTGATGCCGCGTTCGCGTTCCTGAGCCATCCAGTCGGTAGTAGTTTCGCCCTCGTGGACGGCACCGATTTTATGTTTCAAACCAGTGCGGAAGAGGATACCCTCTGTCGTCGTAGTTTTACCCGCATCGATATGGGCGATGATGCCCATATTGCGGATGTCTTTCATTTGTACTTTGGCTGCTGCCATTTTCGCTCCTTCGTCGCTCGTTAGAGAATTGCTGAATTACGGAATTACCGAATTGCAGACTACTCAAACGTCTTCGTTTTATTAAGTAACCCTGTAATCAATTTGTGACACTCTTCACTTAAGTCCTTAATCGTCGCATAAGATTCCTGGACGAGGTATCCGACATCTCTCGCGATCAGCAACTGCGCTTGGACTTCGTGCAAAGAAGCGCGCGCCATATCGTAAAAGTGTGATTTATCAGCTACCGACCGTCTTCCAAAACCTTCAGCAAGGTTGGAGGCGATCGATACGGCTGCCCTTCGGATCTGATTTGTTAAACCGAATTGCTCTTTGGCTGGGAAATTTTCGGTTGCCCGGTATATGTCGATGACAAGCTGATGCGATCTTTGCCAAGATGTTAAATCCATGAATGAGTGCATTGTCATCTATAGTCCCTTAGTTCTCTGAAATTCTAGAATTCTTAATTCCGTAATTCTGTCGAAGCAGAGCTTCGACTCCCCTAGCCCCTTGCGAAGTGCGCAAATGCGCGGTTAGCTTCGGCCATACGATGCGTGTCTTCGCGTTTTTTGACGGCTGTACCTTGGTTGTTGTAGGCGTCCATCAGCTCTGCAGCGATGCGATCGGCCATGCCGACGCCTTTACGACCGCGGCAAGCTGCAACAAACCACATAGTGGTAAGATGATTCTGACGCTGACCTTTGACTTCAAATGGGATCTGGTAGTTGGCGCAACCGACACGTCGAGATCGAGTCTATA
>CAZLLY010000084.1:0-4242 GCA_964560755.1 uncultured Candidatus Saccharibacteria bacterium
GTGCTCGTCAACCATGACGGTCAAGAACAGATAGTCCCGACAAACGAAGAAACGGTCGGTGCGGTGCTGAGTAGGATGCACATTAATGTTTCGCAGTCAGACCGTGTTGAGCCTGCGGCCGACCAACCGATAACCGGTGATAACTTTCGTATCAATGTCTACCGTGCGGCGCCGGTCACGATTGTCGACCAAAGTAGTGTGATGAAAGTTAAAAGTGCTGCTGCCACGCCGAGGAGTGTTGTGGCCGAGGCGGTCCCGACGTTGCATGCCGAGGACACAGTTACGGCAGGGCTGACGGATAATTTTGTCTTGCAGAAAAGCCTTGGGTACCGCGCGGTGGTTGACCGTGCGACGGAAGTCCAGATGCAACTGTACGGTCAGCCGATAACGCTTCGGACACACGCGAAAACGGTGGCGGCACTGCTCAAGGAAAAAGCCGTAGTGCTCGGCAAAACCGACACGGTGCGGCCTGCACTCACGACAGCCATTACCCCTGCGATGCAGATAAAAGTGCTGCGTGACGGTGTTCAGGTGGTGACTATCGACGAAACGGTCGCTCCGCCAGTGCAAACTGTTCTCGATGCGTCGTTGTCGTTTGGTAGCCAGGCGGTGCGCCAGGAAGGCGTGCCCGGAAAAGTCACGAATACCTACGAAATAACTATCGAAAATGGCGACGAGACAAAACGGCGTTTGATCCAATCGGTCAAGGTGAGCGAACCGGTGCCGCGGATTATTGCAAAGGGAAACACCTCGAATGTGCCTGCCGACAAACAGGCTGTCATGGCGGCGGCGGGCATCAGCGCGAGCGATTATGCCTATGTTGACTATATATTTTCGCGGGAATCTCACTGGAACACTGCAGCCGTAAGCTCGAACGGATATTATGGACTTGGGCAAACTAACCTGACAAAGTTGAGCAGTGCTTGTCCTAATTGGCAGACTGATGCTGTATGTCAGACAAAGCTATTTAGTGGTTATGCGAGTCGGTATGGTGGTTGGGAAGGCGCGTATAACTTCTGGACATCACACCATTGGTGGTAGAGGCATTTTAATGGTTCTGTCAATCAGGGTGCGAAAAGAGCAATACCATAAAATGGGTTTAGTTTTTCACGCAATATTGAGATATAATATTCGCACTTATGCCAGTAATCGATGCACCCCTAAAACAACTACTCCAGGAACAGATAAGACTGGCTGATACATATGACCATGCGTCACACCTTTTGATGGGGACAGGCGACGACATGATAGAAATACCTACCTCTGGGCAGGGGTTGGCAAGTGTGTACGAGCAGCTACGGAACGCCGCCGAACATTCCGAGGAACATTTGTTATTACAGCGGGCCATAAAACGTTTTTACCAGCGTAATTTGTCAGAGCTACGCAGTGGGTCTCAAAAAATAAATACCGAGCTCATCGCCGAGCTTGTCCTTGCCGACTACATAAAAAATGGTAGCGTTAGCCAGGCCACCGTCTCAGAAATAGACACAATGACGATGCGGTATGCTGCGGTCCTGGCCGAACCCGGAACAAAGGCTCTGCCCCAAGAAACTACTCGTGACTGGGCGCTAGCCTGTTTGTCGACAGATGTCGAAAAGCTGCTCAACCCACACAACCGCGAGAGGGCGCTATTGGCAGTTACGTACCAGAACTTTTTACGGCGCATCGACAGAACGTCGTTTGCGGGACACTACGACGAACAAGCGTACGAACTCTGTCTGTATATTGCCATTCACCAAGCAATTCTTAAGTCTGACAGGGATAGTGTTCGGGCTGATATTCGTGTCTTATACGGTACGGCGCCCGAAGATGTCACGGCGTTTTTTGCGCTCAACCGGTCGGTCGACGGCCTCGTGCGTAGCGATCTGACGGCCGAGCTCAGGCGTATCGTCAATGCAAACGGGGCTCCATTCCGTGTGCTCAAATCGATGTTGCATCAGCGGGCGGACCTCGACGAGCTGCTTGACTCTCGGACTGCCTTTTTGGATGCATTCCGTGTGCAGACGGCAACAGAGTATGTTGCGCTGAAAAAAAGACTCGATGTTGGCTTGGCTAAAAGTATCGCATTCATTTTTATCACAAAAATGTTGATAGGTGTTGGTATTGAGGTACCGTATGATATGTTGCGCTATGGGAGCATTGCCTGGGCGCCACTGCTCATAAACTTGGCCTCCGCACCGGTATATATGGCGCTACTCCGTTTAGGGGTGACGATGCCGCGGCAGTCGCACGCCGAGGAGTTAACGCGTGCGATCGACGACAGCCTATACGGTCAGAATGCAAAAGTGCTCGTCATCCCGCGCAAGCGGCAGTTATCTCACGTGCGACAGTTGGTCTACACGGTGCTCTTTGCGGTGCCGATTGCGTTGGTTTTTGCTGGGTTGTATGCGCTTGAGTTCAACATCGTCCAGATGGTGATATTTTTCATCTTTATTTCGACGGCTAGCTCGCTTGCTTTCCGACTGAACGCAGGTGCTCGAGAGCTCGAGATAAGCCACCCGAGTGGTGGTTTTATGGGCGCAATTCGTGATTTCATACAGATGCCGTTTATTATCGTCGGGCAGTGGCTGAGCAGTACCTATCAGCAGTTTAATATTATATCTAGGCTGCTCGACACCCTTATCGAGCTGCCTTTAAAAACAGTGCTCCGGTTGATACGACAGTGGGTGCGGTTTTTTGATGAGCAGCGCGAACGGCTGTATTAGCCGATTGACAGGCACCTTGGGCGCGCGTACGATGTGCTTATGCTTCACGACAAAAAAGGCTTTGGTGTCCTGCAGATCTTTTTGCTGGTAATGGCTGTCGTGGCATGTCTGGCGGTGGGTTTGATATCATTTATGCGCATCTCTGCAACACGTGACGCCAGCTATGAACCCGTCGAAGATTGGACGACATCAGCGGTCGATCAAACCGTTAAAAACGAAGTCCGGTCTACCGGCTGTTCGTCAAACAATATCATCGTTATGTTTACGTCAGGTGTTTCGGCCGAACGCCGCCAGGAAATCGTCACTGAACAGGGTCTGACAGTAAAAAATGAGTTTAAGACATTTTCGGGGTATGTACTTACCGCTCCAGATGGGAAAGCTCAGCATTTTGTCGATGCACTGCGTGGGTACTCGGAAGTGCAGAGTGCGAATGTTGATGGCTGCAGCTCTACGAACGGCGCGCCGAATAGTACTAACTAGCCCCTGTACTGGTACAATAGCTGAATGAGTAATCATATTTTGCCCAAAAAATCTCTCGGACAGCACTGGCTGTATGACTCTGCTGTGCTCGAACATATTATCGACTGTGCAGATGTACATGCGGGCGATGTGGTGCTCGAAGTCGGGCCGGGGTTGGGTACGCTGACCGAACGTCTATTGCACCGTGGTGCCGAGGTAGTAGCGGTAGAGTTCGACCACGCACTGGCCGAGAAACTGCGTTCGAGGAACTGGGGAAGCCTGCCTACATCATCAAAACTAACGGTTATCGAGAGTGATATACTGCGGTTTGACATAACGTCGCTTCCCGCCAACTATAAAGTTGTTGCCAACATTCCTTACTATTTGACGAGTAACCTTATACGAGTGTTATGTGAGTCGGCGAATCCGTTTGCGACTGCGGCGATACTCATCCAAAAAGAAGTCGCCGAACGCGTGACAGCCCGCCCGGGCGATATGTCGCTGCTTGCGGTTAGTGCACAGTTTTACTGCGATGTATCACTAGGGCAGGTCGTGCCGGCAGAGCTGTTTACACCACCGCCCAAGGTCGATAGCCAGGTGCTAGTACTGCAGTTCAGAAGTGCGCACGCCGATCGGCCCGTCGACACCAAACAGTTTTTCCGTATTGTTCGAGCAGGGTTTAGCCAAAAGCGAAAGACACTGGCAAATAGTTTGAGCGGCGGGCTGAGTATTTCAAAGCAAAAGGCCGATGAAATGCTGTCTGCAGCAGGTATAGAGCCTACCGTTAGAGCGCAGTCACTGAGCCTCGAGAACTGGTACGAACTTGACAAAACGTATACACTTATGCTAAAATGAAAAGACGCTCACGTATACAAACGTGAGTGCAGGTTGCTTCTTTGAAAAGAGCAGCCCGACAAAATGCATTTCATTTTGCCGGAGCGATGAGAAAAACTGAAAGTTTGTCTCATTACCTACAGTATGGGGCTGAATTTTAAGCTCGACGTTGGTACATTTCGGTGAAGGTTGCAGGTCGCTTGTCAGCGTTATAGGCAAAAGTCAATAATTGCAAAATTATTTG
>CAZLLY010000085.1:0-4175 GCA_964560755.1 uncultured Candidatus Saccharibacteria bacterium
GCTCAGAGCAAAATCGTCGCTAACAATGTGTGGGGTCGCTCACTTGCCGTGTTCGACAGTAATGCCATACCGCGGGTACTTTGGACGACGCCAGAAATCGCTACTGTCGGTCTAAACGAGACAGATCTGGTCCGAGAAGATATCAAATTCCATCGCTCGGTGGTAGCGAACTCGTCCGTGACGCGCGCTAACGCTGCTAATTTCGGCATGGGATTCACCAAAGTGTTAACTGACACCAAAGGCGTGCTACTCGGTGTTACTATCATGGCGCCACATGCTGCGGAAACCATCCTCACGGCATCTCTAGCTGTCAACAAAAGTCTGATGGCGCACGAGCTAGCCGAGCTAACGCCACCCTTTGGGTCCTGGGCGGAAGTTTTGCGACTAGCTTGCGCAAAGCTTCGATAGTTCTATAATATAAGGTTCAGCCAGCTTTCAGGTTTGGCGTGTTAAATAGATTCATTATGAAAGTTTTAATAGTAGAAGACGAGCCAAAGATTGCCGGCGCTTTGTCGCGCGGGCTAAAGCAAGAAAAATCCATTGTTGAGGTATGTGATGATGGAGAATCGGGTCTAGCATCGGCGCTAGGCGATGAATATGACGTTATTATTTTAGATCGGATGTTACCGGGGATGGACGGTGTCGAGATCTGTCGACAGATCCGTGCTAGTAACATTACGACACCAATTATTATGTTAACCGCTAAATCGCAAATTCGCGATCGAGTTGAGGGTCTCGATGCTGGCGCCGATGATTATTTAGTAAAACCGTTTAGTTTCGAGGAACTACTAGCTCGTATTCGAGCGGTTCTGCGCCGACCGCAGGATGCCATCGATAATATATTACACGTCGGTGACTTGACGCTCGACACCGTTAATTACGACGTGCGTCGTGGTAAAACAGCGATCCATCTCACGAGCACGGAATTTGCCCTATTAGAATATCTCATGCGCAATCAGACGAGAGTGATGAGCAAAGATAAAATTGTTAGCCACGTGTGGGATTTTGATGCCGACGTGTTACCAAATACGGTCGAAGCCTATATTAGCTCGCTGAGACACAAGATCGACAAGCCGTTCAAAGGAAAACCGCTCATCCACACACTCCGTGGGTTTGGGTACAAGGTTGAAGGGTAACAAATGAAGATGTTTAGCGGCGCTCGAATAAAGTTGATGGCAACCTACACGGCTATTCTGATGATTATCTCAATTGCCTTTAGTGTTGTCATCGGCGTCATTGCTACGCAGGAGATACGTCGCCCATTCGATTTCTTTCCAGCTGCCGTAACGCAATCAATTGGCAGCGATACGTTTCATGACGTATTCGAACAGCGGATTAACGACGCTAATTTCCGTATTACTATCGTTTTGATCATGGTGAATGTCGTTATTCTCATCGTCGGGTCGATTGGCAGCTATTTCCTAGCTCAATGGACATTGCGTCCGATTGAAAAGGCGATGGAGCATCAGGCGCGCTTTGTGGGTGATGCGAGTCACGAACTTAGAACTCCACTTGCGGCTATTGCGATGGAGAACGAAGTAATGCTCCGTGAAAAGAAACCAACGACGAAACAGCTCAGAGACCAAGTGCAGAGTAACCTGGACGAGATTGGAAAATTACAGCGTTTGACGAATTATCTCCTCGATTTGAATCAGGATGATGCAGTCGTCCTCACGAATACTGATCTCGGTATGATTATTGATGAGGCACTTAACCTCAATAATAAACAGGCGATTTCGAAACAAATTATCATTGAAAATAAGGTTACGGCGCAGTCTATCTTGACGAACGCGGGTGCTTTAACAGAAATAATTTCTATCATAGTGAATAATGCTATTAAATATAGTCCGAAACAATCAACGGTCACCATTTCTGGCGATCGTCGCTCCTTATCGATTATCGATCAAGGGTCCGGTATCTCCGAATCAGACTTGCCTCATATCTTTGATCGCTTTTATCGTGCCGAAGCATCGAGAACGAGTGAAGGGTACGGTTTGGGTCTCGCCCTAGCGCAACACCTCGCGAAACGTATCGGTGTAACTATTGCTGCGAGTAGCCATCAACAACAGGGATCAACCTTTACGATCACCTTTTCAGAAAAGCCTCAGACTACTTTGGGATAGTGGTACAGTAACCAAAGAAAGGAATAGGATACATGAATAATGTTTCGCGTGGTGTCAGGAATGCCTTTAGAAATGGTATTCGCACTATATCGATTGTGCTGATATTGGCGCTCGCTATTGGCCTAGCGCTCGCTATGTTGGTCGCACGCCAAGCGGTTGACAAAAAAATCACATCTGTCAAAAGCTCTATCGGCAACAATATCACCATTAGTCCAGCCGGTATGCGCGGCTTTGGCGGGGGTTTTGGTGGTGAGCGCTCGGGTGGCGGGCAGACTGGTGAGACGACGAGCCAGGGTAACACCCTGACGAACGAAGATCTTTCAAAAGTCAAAGCTACGAGCCATATTGCAAAGGCTGTCGCGACGCTATCGGTGCAAGCGACGACGGATACCGATACAAACTTGACGAGCCCAACGCCAAATTGGGGCGCCCGAAATGGGGAAAGCACCGATGCAACGAACCAAGAGGATTCGAGTACGTTCCGCATGCCTGTTATGGTGACGGGTACGACTGATGCCGAGGTGACAATGTCGACGCTTGGCGATGTTACGATGTCTTCTGGCGAAACGATTGATGGGTCTTCATCGGAATACGTTGCAATCATTGGTGATCAAATTGCCGAAAAGAATAATTTGAGTGTTGGGTCGACTTTTACGCTGTACGATAAAACGTTTACTGTCAAAGGTATTGTCAGTACGACGAGTTCAAGTGAATCGAGCACGGGCGGTATGGGGCGTAATTTATCGGTCGGGTCGGCTATTATTGTGCCACTCGCCGTACTCCAAACGATGAGCGATAACGAAGATACGATCAATAGCATCACTGCCGTCGTCGATAATGTATCTAACACAGAGACTGCCGTAGCGGCTATTACCTCAACGCTTGGTACAGATAGCGAAGGCAATAATCGAGCCGATGTCACGAGTGACGCGGAGAGTGTCGAGACAGCCCTCGACTCGTTAGAGAGTATCAAAACAACGAGTATATTTAGTCTCATTGCCTGTGTGGTCGCAGCTGGTGTCATCATCTTGCTCGCGATGTTGATGATTGTCCGCGAGCGTCGCGGCGAAGTAGGTGTGCTAAAGGCAATTGGTGCGAAGTCATCATCAATTATAAAGATGTTTGCAGTCGAAAGTCTGACGCTGACGCTGCTCGCGTCGATAATCGGTATCGGTATTGGCATTCTAGCGGCCGGACCATTGACGAACTCCCTCGCTAACTCATCGACTTCTTCGCAGAGCCAGTCATCGGAACGAGGCGAAAGGTCGGTCGGTGAACGTAGTCCAGGTGCTTTTATCCAAAGTGGTTTTGACAATGTCTCGACAATTACGGCCGAAGTCGACTGGCGAATCGTTCTTTATGCGCTAGGATCGGCGATGGTAATAGCGATCATTGGCGCCAGTACGGCTAGCCTGATAGTTATGCGGGTCAGGCCAGCCGAAGCAGTGAGAGTAGAATAGGAAAGGAGAAGCTATGTTAAAAGTGACGAATCTAGAAAAGACGTTTCATGGCGGTGACGGCAAGGCTGTTCATGCAGTAAATGATGTGAGCTTTGAAGTCAAAGACGGCGTATTTGCGAGTATTATTGGCAAGAGCGGCTCGGGTAAGTCTACCCTACTCTCTCTGCTGGGTGCACTCGATAAGCCAACGGCCGGCACGATAGAGGTAGGCGGGCAAGATATCGCCAAGATCTGGGGCAGCAAACTCAGCGAATACCGAGGCAAGAAGATCGGTTTTGTATTCCAAAACTACCAGCTAATTCCAAATCTAACGGCACTTGAAAATGTTTGTTTACCAATGGAATTTGCGAGATTATCAAAACAGGAGCGTATCGAACGCGCCAAAACGTTGCTACGCGAAGTTGGTCTCGATGACGAAAAGCATATCAGAAAACCTGGTCGATTATCTGGTGGCGAGCAGCAGCGTGTTGCGGTAGCTAGGGCGCTCGCTAATAAGCCTGGTCTAATACTAGCCGATGAACCAACAGGGAATCTCGATGCCACTACGGGAAAAATGATCTTTGGCTTGTTGCATCAATTGTCGCGAGCTGAA
>CAZLLY010000086.1:0-4140 GCA_964560755.1 uncultured Candidatus Saccharibacteria bacterium
AGCAATTAACTGAGGGGAATAGGGTTAAAAACCTCCACGTTTTTGCCTATAGCTCAGCAATTCTTGTTTTGTCCGCACGCCAAGACTAATAGAAAAACCCCAGACAAGCTGGGGCATTTCTATTGGTGCAGCAGGTATCAAAAAGTTTCCACTCTATTAGAGACGAGATAGCCCGTTGGAGGGACATTTTAGCCGTCCCTTATCAGGAGTTCTTGTCGTATAGGTAAGTACTGGGAGTTACACCTATTAGTTAGCGTGCCTTTATAGCAGGAGGTACAGCACCTTCCTGTCTTTGACCTACAATAAAAGGTATTTCACTATCTCTATACTCCTTCTTACGTTGCTTTAGGTCTTCACGTATAAGCGCTATAAAGGAATCTAAGCTTAGGCTAGCGTGAAGAACACCATCTTCTAGTTCAACGTATTCAAACACTGTTTGCGGAGGTTCATTATCTTCCGGGTGCTCCTCGTCTTTGTAACCAAAATAGAAATGTGATGGTCCGAATCCGGAAGAAACACCCCATCCAATATCGCCATCATAATACTCTAGATGATTATTATGTGTATTGTGTGTAAGTCCATTGCGAAATACCTTCATTAGCAAATTTATATTTGCCTCAGAAAAACCAACATCTCCATATCTTTTCTGCATATCTCGCAGGTAAGCACGGGAATTTTTGCCGAAAAGCGTAAATGATACAGCTTCCATTAGTGGGAAGAGCATATACGCAACATCATACTGATATTCGCTTGCTAGCTCTGGGTCTTCTGGGCGCAAGGTCATAATATGCTCCATTCTCTCAATGCGGTTGAGCCAACCGCCAAAGACCCACTCGCTCGGCTTATTCTTTGTTATAAATTCTTGTTGTGCCAGTATAAAAATACACTTGTCACCATCTTTGTCAGCAACTTCCTCAACATATAAAGGCGTAAGCCCGACTTCTCTATATATATCCAGCAATATTGCTTTAGGGTACAAGACTCTGTAGTAAACTATTCCCTCTTTTGATGTATGCTCTTCGGGAACCTCTTGTTCTTCAGGATGATTAAGTTCGGATAGAAAGAAAACTGCACCGAAGAACCCGTTATTCGCCAGATGCTTATGGATATTTTTAAGCGTTGCTTTCAAATCTTTCGGGGGAATGTGTATGAGAGACCTGCACGCCCACACACTCACAAAACCGCTTTCTATACTGAAATCTTTAATGTTTGCCTTTATCGCTTTGGTGTTTTTTGCCTGCTTTGAAACGTACTCAACCATTTGCTGACTAAGGTCTATGTCTTGCACTTTAAACCCATTGTTTGAAAAGTAATCACACTCAACAACTGTTCCGCCAATGTTCAACAACTCGCTTCCTGCCGGTACTTTGGAAGCGAACATTGCTATCTGTTCCTTAAACTCCGTTGTGGTATCGTACGAGTTATGAAAAGTGCTATCAACGTTATCGTAGTCTTTAGCAACTAGGTCGTATTTGTTCACGAAGGCAGCTCCACTACAATTACCGCCATAAATAATTCTCGTGCCTTGTCATCATTGTGGTGAAGTACATACCTAAAGTCAGTTTCATCAACTTGAGTTAGCTCTCTTTTGAAGTTTGGGTGTGCTTTTACTAGCTCAGGTATCTTTTCAAGAACAGCACTTAGATTCTTATTACGATTGAATATTATTAACGCTGTCTTCGTATCGCGCCACGACGTATAACCGAGAAGTTGAGCAATCGTTTCTGAAAACAACTTGTCGCCACCCCAAATCTTACACTCGCCAATAAATACATTACGGTCTTGGTCACGAATTAGTATGTCTGTTTTACCAGCGGCATTGAAAGCTTCACCGCTAGCCTTACCTTTGTAATGACCATTGAGTTGAGCAAGAAAGAAGTCACGTAAGTCCTCTTCGCCCATACCTTTATAAGCTCCCGGGGTTCTTTCAATGGAATGAGACGTACTTTTTATGACTTCTAAAATATGCTCATACTGCTTTTCGGGAAGGGTAGGTTCAGGCCGTTGACCTCCAGTAGAAGTAATCTCAATTGACGATTTACGTTCTATGGAAGTTGTGGGGTATGTTGTTGGCGAACTGGGACTAGAGCGTATCCTGTATTTACTACCAGCTAGCACATTATTCGTTTTCTCCAGCTTATCTTTTCTTACTGCCAATGCAGTTCTAATTTTTTCTTCTAGAGCAGCATTAAACTGGGCAACATCTTCTCTAACCCAATCAGAATGTTCTTTTATACGATTCAATTCGCCTTGCATTTGGCTGTCTGGGTTAGTGTCTCTGCCGTCTTCAATCTCAACCTCAATAATCAAAGTGTTACCTCTAACTTCTGCGTAAGGTATCATTGATGAAAATCTTGAGGCTTGATATTGCAAGAGTTCTGGGTCGCCATCAAATGGCACGTGATATGTAAACTTACTGCCACGCACATAATGAGGGCCCGGACTTACAAAAAGTCGCATAGTATCGTGGGAAACATCTATCTCGGTGTCGCTCTGTTATACTTCAATATCTTACTCTGTAATATTTTGAGAGTCAAAAAAGTATTTATCGTGCAGAGATTTAATAAGCTGATTCTCTTCCGTACCTTGAATAACCGAATTAGATAATCCAGCAAGCTCTTCATCTAATGCTCGTCCTACAGCATCTATAAGTCCAAAAAGACTTTGTTTGGTGTATAAGTAGTTATTTCTATCTCTCGTCATAAAACCTCATAGTTAAATCATAACAAGTGCCAATAGCAATATCTATATGTGCCTCAAAGCAGGGTGGCCAATATTTACACTTCGGGCTAAACTGCAAACGTAATCCGGGTTATAAAGATTAGTAATAAAAACACAAAACAGTGGCAGGAACAGAGATATTTTGCTTTTTTCCGTTAATGCTACAACAGCATAAGTACATTGCAAAACACCCGATTTTAGCCTATAATAATGATAGTCTTGAATTACTCTTACTAATGGTTGAGGTGCGAGCTAACAAAGACTTCTGCTAGGCTAATAAAACTAAAAAAGCTAGCACATCCAAAGAATGGCCTTAACCGACTAATCTAGGTACTTTGAACTATTTGCACCTGCAAATGTCTGTTCAACGCACCCCGAGGGAGTCGGTTGAGAGTGAAGCAGCTAGATATAGGGCAAAACACGCCCTCACTTACCTTTAAACAAAAACGCAAACTGGACGCACAGGATTTGGCAGAACTTATTTACGATATGTTCATTAATGCCGAACTCGGTAGTGACGATAATAGCAATAGCGAGGAGAAGCTATGAACAAGCAGGTACTGGCAATAACCACGTGCAGGGTTTCAACACCCGAACAGGAAGAAAATAATAGCCTTGGCAGACAAGCAGAATCTGTAAGAAATGCAGCAAAGGAGTTGGGCGCTATTATCCCAGATGACGGCCAATGGTCTGGAAGCATATCAAGCAAGACTGGTACAAACTTTAGCAGAAAAGACCTTAAGGCTATGTTTGACTATTGCAAAAAGCGCCCTGCAGTAAATTATCTACTCGTACACGAAGTTGACAGATTTATGCGTAGCGTAGACGAGCTATTTTACTTTGAAGTACGTTTTAGAGAAGAAGTCGGCGTTAAAATTATCTATGTATCGCAGCCAGACTTAAACACTAATGACCACAAAGCGAAGCTGCTTAAAGCACTTGAGGCATTTAAAGGCGAAGCCAGCAACGTTGAAAGGATACACAAGTCCATAGAGGGCCAGACGGATGCCTTGAAGCAAGGAAGATATCCTTTTGCGCCAAAACCCGGCTACAGGCGTGGTTACGAAAAAGGTATTCAAGAGATACACGAGGTAAAAGGACCTATCCTGAAAGACACGCTACTAGACATCTATTTTAAGCGTAAAACACCTACACAGGCGCTCATAGAGCTTAATAAAAGCGATTTTATGAAAGGTCGCCCACCCTACAAAATGGATAAGTTCCGTAAGATAGTTACCGACCCTTTTTACGCCGGTATCGTTGAAATAAACAAGCAGGTTAAATATCGGAATGTAAACGGACTACACACTGCATTAATAACGATAGAACAACACGAGGAACTTATACGTATTATGGACGCAAAACAAAAATACCAAAAAGGACCGAGAAAAAACGGCAACCCTGAATATCCTGTGAGTA
>CAZLLY010000087.1:0-3987 GCA_964560755.1 uncultured Candidatus Saccharibacteria bacterium
AAAATCTACCGAAAATAGCGATCGATGATTTCGAGATGGCCTGCGATGCGATTGTAAAAAATAGCGCACATAAAACATATTATTATACGAGAAGCTTGCTATATACACTAAAGGCACAAGACTACTGTATTATTGCTATAACTGGCTCGCATCAGGAACTGATTGATAGATTTGGACGGGTGTATGGCTTTGATATCGTCGTAGGAGCCAAATACGAGCGCCGGGGCAATCACTTTACCGGCAAGACAGAGGTAATGACTATAGGGCGCAAACTGGATATATTGAAACAATTAGTCGACGAACATAAATTATCCTGGACCAATAGCTACGCCATTGGCGACAGTGACGGCGACGCTAGCTTGCTCGAGGTTGTTGACCATCCAATTGCTTTTAATCCCTCAGAGGGTTTGTTCGAGCGAGCTAAATCAGAGGGTTGGCCTATCGTCGTCGAGCGCAAGAATATCGCCTATGTGTTTGGTAAAAAACACCAGGATTTAGTACTAAAAGAAACAGTCGCTTACTGACACCTTATTCTTCATTTCCCCCTTGACACTAGGGGGGGGGGGAGTAGGGTGTATATTATAAGCTATAGCAATTTAATAGCTCTATTGTCGTAGAGGAGGACAACATACTATCATGACCAGACTACCCACACCAGGATCAGACGAAGGCCAATGGGGTCAAATTCTCAATGACTACCTGTCTGCTGTTCACAAGGCTGACGGTACGCTAAAAGACAACATAATAACCTCCACTAACCTAGCCTCAGGCGCTGTCACAGCAGATAATCTAGCCACTGATGCGGTCACTGCTGGCACTATCCAAACCGCTACCATTACCGAAGACCTCCTTGATCCAACAGTTCAATCCAAACTAAATTCTGGAGGTGGTACACCAGGAGCGACTGGCCCGACTGGCCCGACTGGACCAATAGGACCGACAGGTGCTACTGGGCCATCCGGTACACCAGGTGTCGTTGGCGCTACTGGTCCTACTGGCACACCCGGATCAGCTGGATCAATGGGCGCTACTGGCGCTACTGGACCTACTGGTGTAACTGGAGCGACTGGTGCAACAGGCCCGGCGGGAGCGACAACGTGGGCTGGTATTACGGACAAACCATCTGTGGTGGTGTCGAATACGGTATATCAGATATGGCGCGGTAGCCAGGCGGCATATGATGCGCTAGGTACATATGAAAGCAATGCTCTGTATTTTATTGAGGATGCGGTTTAAATATGGCTCAACAGGTTCGCACTATCAGTTCATCGGCAAGTTTGCAGACATGGACACCTTCCGGCGCTGCTGGTGCGGCTATCCTGGCAGTGGATGACGAAGGGTATGTTGAGTCAAGTGCTACTGGCAATACGGCATCAGGTACGCTAGCCCTCCAATCTCCATTTGCTATTCCTAGCGATGCAGTTATAAATAGTTTAGCTGTACGCGCCAAGGTTCGACTAGCTGCTGCTGGATCTCGTATAATACGTTGTGGTTTTTCTGGCACACAAATGGCTGATACACAGAGTCTGACTAGTACCAGCTGGACATATATGGATTTCCCGTTTGCTATGAATCCATCGACATCTAGTTCGTGGACGCCTACGGCTGTTAACTCTCTAACGACTGCATATCTACGCGCCTATGCTGACGCTGATGGCCCAACTGTACACGCCGACTATTTGGCGATCGTGGTTGACTATACTAGCGATGACGAACCTGATCCTGACCCAGAAGATCCTATATCTATACCAGGGATATCTGCCATAATGAGCGGCAACGTACCAGTTATCAAGGTGATGGCCGGTACGACTGAAATATGGCCTTCGCCTGCAGCGATCGTACAGTTTACTGTGACTGGCACTAGCTTTGCACCCCAAATCGAATTAAGAAGTGGATCTACATCGGTAACGACCTGGTCGTCCGATAGCTCAACAATAGGGGGTACTAGCTTGTCTCCGGCTATAACGTGGGCTGATAATGGGCCTCATATTGTTACGCTGAAAGTAAGCCGTAGGGCGGATTTAACGACTATTAACTGCGGATTTGATTCAACTAACGATACGGGACGATATGGTCCAGGAGCCACATATAATTACAGTCCTCAGCCAGTTACTGCAATTACCGGCTTGAGGCAATTAACTGGGCTTAAACGCTTTTTGGCAGCTAATACTACTTTGTCTGGCGAGCTAGACTTTACAGGCTGCAAAACTCTGGAGTTTATTGAATGTTTCGGTTCGTCTACGGAGTCGGTAATATTGGACGGCTGTTCTTCACTGATTCGACTATGCGTAGAGGGCAACAACATACCTGTTCTAGATCTTAATCCGGTCCGTATGACACTACGAGACTTAAGGGCCGCTGCTATGCAGGGGGGCGTGCTCGAGATTTTGCCGGTTTCGGGAAATTTGACCAGCCTGTACCATTTCTGCGTGCGTGGACAGGAGATAATTATGATGCCATTATTATCTCAGATGCCATCTATTGAACAGTGGTGGGTGTGGGGTTGTGATATTGCCTCGCCCGGCACACCAACTTCTACAGTTCTCAATTCTTGTTTGGCGTACAACAATAGTATGCCGCAGAGTGTTGTTGACGAGTTACTGGTTTACATCCAAGGAAATGTGCTAGCGTCCTCAGGTAATGTTCGGCTCGACGGCAACGCCGCACCATCTTCTGTTGGGGAGACTGCCGCCAATGCTCTAATAGCGCGAGGCGGCTGGTCGGTGACAACCGAACTAGGGTCTGGTGGCACTGAACCTGAACCACCCGAGGAAATCGATGCCACAATCTTTACTACTGCGCTCAGTAAACGGACCGTTTTCGGTCATCAATCAGTCGGCTATCAGGTACTGCAGGGAGTGACTATGTTGGCTGGTGAGTTAGGACTGTCAAATCCCACCTATCCTGATATTGAATCAACCAGTTTGCCTAGCACTGGCGGTTTCCTGGCGCATTTTTATGCTGGCACGAATGGTAATGCATATACAAAGACAGCCGAATTTCTATCTCATTTACAGAGTGGACTTGCTGCACAAGTTGATATTGTGGTTCTAAAGTTTTGTTACGCTGATCTACGTAGCGGTAGCGGCTATACGCCGGCTCAGATGTTCGCTGAATACAAAGCATGGGTTAATGCGGTTGAGTCTCAGTTCCCCCACATAGCTGTAATCTATGCTACGGAGGCGATCGTCATGGGCGAGAATAGCGATGGCGCCAATAATGGCTTGCGTCAGACATTTAATAATTTAGTGCGGGCCGAATACGGAGCAAGCGGCCGGTTATGGGATGTAGCTGGTATTCAGTCAACTGATCCGGATGGCAATAAAATATTATACGGCGGGGTAGAATCACTTTATTCTGGATATGCTAGTCCAGATCAGCGACACATTTACGGTCTTGGGCGTACGACAGTAGCGACACCATTACTGAAAATTATTGCCCAGATCTAATTCCACTAAATAACTACAAGTGAATCGTATAATATCAAGTAAGCTAATAAGTCTTGACACGACATAATTAATGAGGTAGACTGGTCGGTAGTTTGTGAATGTTTCTCGATTAGAAACCTCTGACGAAAGGTAATGGCTGCTGTTAAAAATACAGCATATAATGCCTTTACAATGTGCAGTTGGTTTTGTTATAATGTCTAACGGTATAGATGAGTGTAGATAGAATTCTTTAATGTAATAGAGATTTCGGTTGTGCACTCTACCACAACAATGCGAGACAATGAGGATGTAATATCTTTCGTAACGCATCAGAGACGACACAGCAACTTAACAATTTATGTTCAATCGTAAGATGATGATGTGAGGTTAACAACGTTTTAATCTATTAAAATGAGTTAATGTCACACGACAATTGAGGTGATAGTGATATCACCAATAGTAATGTAAGGATTTGACGGCAGTTAATCTTTTTTTAAAGATTCGACTACCGATTCAGTCAATGCATAAAAAGGTACTCAAGGGCACAAAACGGATGCCT
>CAZLLY010000088.1:0-3805 GCA_964560755.1 uncultured Candidatus Saccharibacteria bacterium
GCATAGGTTCAACCCACGCATTACTGGCAAGCGTTAGCTTGCCCACTTGTTCCTCTAGCGACTTTTTTTCGCTCATCAGCTCGGCTTGCTTGGCACGGTACACATTCTGGTCAATATCTTGGTCTAGGTAACTGTCCAAAAGTCGCTGTAGCTTGCCCTGCAAGCTACCAATCTTGTTTTGAGCGTCAGCGATAAACACGCCGCTCGTTTTTTCCGCTTGCTGCTCGTCTGCGGCTATCATCTGCTCTAGCTGCGCTGCCCACTCGCTCGGCAGGGCGTAGCCCTGCAAGATGTGGCGTAGCTGCGCCACCAGTTCATGTTCTCGTATCGGTGGGTCAACACACCGCATGGCTTTGTTTTTGCGGCTGCACCGATAATACACATATTCATGCACATTGCCGTTTTTCTGTCGCTTGGTCTTTTTCTCCGCTGTTATCGCCATGTTGCACACACCACAACGCAGTAAGCCGCACAACACTTGCGGCTCATTCTTGAGCTTTCGTGTATAGCCACGGTGCGTCAGCACCGCTTGCACACGGTCATACAGTCGTTTTTCTATGATTGCTTTGTGGTTGCCGCTGTGCAGCTCGCCCATATAGCGAAAATGCCCATAGTAAAACGGATTTTGCAGCATATATTTTATCTGCTCTTTCGGTATCAGTTTGCCGCCACTCGTCCGCACGCCTTTACTTGCAAGGAATATAGCAATGTCCTCTAGCCGTTTATCACCTTTGACATACAGCTCAAAAACCTCTACCACAAGCGGCGCACGCCGCTTGTCTACAACAATACTTTTTGTCCGCACATCGTTGATATACCCGATTGGCGCAAGCCCTGGGTAATCACCGTTGCGCACTTTCTGCCGCAGCCCTCGCTTGGTGTTCTCGCTCAGGCTGTCTACATAGTATTTGCTCTGCGTAAACGCCATAGACAGCATAAACTTGCCCTGCGATGTGTTCTCAAACCAAAATGTCGGAAACTTCAGCGATACCAGCAGCATTTCATCAAGTAAATAGATGATATGTCCACCGTCTACGCTGTTGCGAGCCAGTCGGTCAGGGTGCCACGACAATATGCCGTTTGCCTCGCCGCTCTCTATGCGGCGCATGGTGTTGTTAAACTTTTTGCGTCCGGGTTTTTTGGCGGATTGTTTTTCTACCACCGTATCAACGATAAAAAGCCCGTTATCTCGTGCATACTTTTTTAGCTCAACTATCTGCGCCTCAACAGATAATACTTGCTTGTCCTCTACATCGGTACTTTTGCGTACATAGATGATATATTTCTCTTGGTGCTGCATGGTTGCCCCCTTACAACTTAAATAGCCGCCTTGGTGCAACCAACCTAGATAACCTAGATTGTCCAAGACGGCTATTAAAGCCCGACAATTAAAAAGCGGTTATCTGTGGTTGGTTGCTCTTATATTTTACCACGAACACCGCCGCTTGCGGCGGTAACAAAAAAGCGCGGCTCTCGCCGCGCCCAATTTCCAATCTCCCCCCTGCAAATCTCTGGGTTTTGCTCCGCAAAACCAAAGAAAAATCGGGCGAAAATCGCCCGAAATCTCAAAATTGTCCTAAACTGGCGCATTTTTACGACCAAGCTAGAACCCATTTCCAGCGGAATGTCTGAGCCGCGCCGCCTGTCCGCCGTGGGCGGATGCGCCCCGACCAGAAAACCCTTGCATATTTTTTGTAATTTCCCCCGCCGTGATTTTTTTGGAAAAGGTAAAGGGTGTTCTGGTCGGGTGCGCTGTCGCTTTAGCGACATCGGTGGTGTAAGTATATTATTACAAACAAGTTGACAATTAAGCACAAGTGTGATAGTATGTATACATAACATCAGTTAAAAACAAAAATATGACAGAACTACTCACCGCCACACCACAAGAAGAACAACTAGAGCCGACTCAAGACCACGAAGTTGAGCTGGCTAAAACCGTCAAGATTATGGAGCGTCTACACGCTACCGAGATTTTTGGCACACCAGAGCAATCAAAAGCATTTCTTGATTCACTCGACTATGACGGATTCAAGAAATATATCAGTTTCGTAAACGGCGTTGAGCGGGGTATTCCTGCTACCGAGCGTGGCAAAGTAAGCGACTCGCATGTACAATCAGAGAACGGTTTAATGGGAACTGAGGTCGAGTATCGCCCACCGCACCAGAGTTTTCGCGACCGTCTGCTGAAAATTGCATTTGAAAAAGCCCAAAGCGTTGACGAACCTGAAATGGCGGGCTTGACACTCGGCTTGTCTATCAACGCCATTCACTACTTTGCTGACGGCAATGGTCGCACCGCCCGCATGACTTACGCCCTACTCTCTAAAGGCTACGACGGTTCGCCAGAAGACCAAGAATACTACTCGTCACTACTTGAAAATACAAAGGGTCGTGAAGTCGTGAACCCAAATCCTGCCGCTAGTGGTATAGACCAAAAGATTCGCTCGGAAATGTTTTCAGCTATTCAGGAAAAGCACGGCTACAATGCCGAAGCATTTGACGGAAAAATGCCTACTTATGTTTTCGACGGCTACCCTGACGCATTTGCTGGCGAGTCCTCACCTCAAGAACTTGCCGTGTCTGACGATATCGACGCACAAGGTCGGCTCATGCTTTATCACGCAATGGAAAGCGGCGGCATGACAATGATTTCACTTATGGCGGCATTTGAGCCTGAACGAGTAAAAGATTTTGTAAAAACTTCGCCAGACGGCACTCGCACTTTTATAAACGGCAATGAGTTTCTGCCTACACTCTCAAAAGAAGAGATTACCCACTGGTGGAATACATCAGAGCGTGCCATTGCTACATATGTGAATAAAGTGATTAATGTTTCCGACCGAGAGGACGCTGCGGCAGTTGCCGCACACTATAGCGACAAGAGTGGTTAACCTATTACTGGTAACTTAAGAGCGGCGATAGCCGCTCTTTTTTCTATCTATTCTTCGGTGATTATGCTTTGCTTGCGCTTACTGGCTATCAGCTACAGGACGAGAGCGCGTAGCGCGTCGGCTATGCCGACCAGAGCCGTGCCACCTCTACCGTTTACGGTAGGCGCACCCGACCAGAACACCCTTTACCTTTTCCAAAAAAATCACGGCGGGGGAAATTACAAAAAATATGCAAGGGTTTTCTGGTCGGGGCGCATCCGCCCACGGCGGACAGGCGGCGCGGCTCAGACATTCCGCTGGAAATGGGTTCTAGCTTGGTCGTAAAAATGCGCCAAGAAAATAGTTCACCTCGTGGTGGACTTTTTTCTTGTTTAAATATTTTGATTTTCAATAATAGATATAATTAATTAGTTTATTGCTACTCTGTTTCGATATTCTCTAGTTTAATATACTCACTAACCTTCTTTTGCAGTCTGTATTCCTTGAGATATTGACTTATATCTTTAATCTTTATCCTAATTATTGATATTTTTGCCCGTTTGTCATCGAGTTTTTCAGTAACGTTAATAATAAAGTAATCACTAGAGGTAGATATAACATCACTCACATCACCTGACTTCATCGCAAAGACCTTATCCGCAACTTCTTCCGGTAAATTAGCTCGTCCTTTTTCGACGATACCTATGTCACCACCCAGGGGCTTAGTTTCTAGATCCTCGGAATATACCTTGGCGACATCAGCAAATGGCTTGCCGGCTTTAATCTCTGACAATATCTTCTAAGCTCGTTACGGAGCCTCTTTGTCTAGATGACGAGCGACCTAAAGACGCAAGCGACCATTGTAGTCTGCTCTTATGAAATCATGGATACTTATAAAACAAATGGGGATAAGGCATCACTTCTTGGTTGGT
>CAZLLY010000089.1:0-3722 GCA_964560755.1 uncultured Candidatus Saccharibacteria bacterium
TTTACTGGCGGCGCAACGCTTCGATCGGGTCTTTTCGGGCAGCTTTTGCGGCAGGGAAAGCACCAAATAACACTCCGCAGGCAACCGCAACGAGAGGAACGAAAACAAACACCTGCCAAACAACAACTGGTTGCAACGCGCTATAGAGCCGTAGCAGCCCAACCACTATCGACGCCAGGACAACCCCAATAACCGCGCCAAATACGCTCAGTACGTATGCCTCGGTGATAAATTGGCGTAAAATCTGTTGGTTTGTCGCGCCAATCGCCTTACGAAGGCCAACTTCCTGCGTCCTCTCCGTAACACTGACAAGCATGACGTTCATAATGCCAACTCCACCGACCAAGAAAGATATAAGCGCAACGACGACGGTCATTGTCGTCAGGAGCTCTAGTGTATCATCGGTGTTCGCACGTGCATTCTCGGCCGATTGTACCGTCACATCTTGTGCGCCACCATGCGCCGCGACCAATCGGTCTTCGACAGCTTTACCGGCGCTATCTAGGCTAGCATCGACACTTGGTTTCGCAAGCACCTGGTACGTCTCTGGGTCAGAGCCTAGTAGCGTCCGAGCCGTCGTGTAGGGTATAAAGACCGCTTCATTATAATCTGCAGTAACCGTTAACGGCGAGACTGCGAAATGTTTAAAAACACCTGCAACCATGAATTTTTCACCCCGAAAGGTGAAACTTTGCCCGAGTGGAACGCTGTCAGAGAACAGTTTTCGAGCGATTGATTGCCCGAGCACTGCCGTGCGACTGTCGGGCTCACTGTCGAAAAATCCACCATACTCGATCGGGTGTTTCACGACTGTATTAAACTCTGGCGATGTTGCCATAATAACCGGGTCGTTTACCGTGTGGTCGGCCGAAACACTGCCTACGACCGAACCGAGCGGCACGACCTTACCGATACCAGCAGTTGTTCGTATTGTTTCGATATCGGCATGAGACAATGACCGTCCGCTTCCCGAGCCAAAGCCAACCGAGCGTCGGCTACTGGTCGCCTGCACAACGAGCACGTTTTTGCCGTACTGCGCCGTTTGACTTCCAACCTGTACCTCAACACCTTTACCAACACACACCACGACAATGACAGCGGCAACCCCAATGATAATGCCCAGCATAGTGAGGAAACTACGACCCTTATTTGATGCCAAGCTATGCAGTGCTAGCCTGATATTGCCTTTGCGGAATGTCGTCATGCGGTCTTCTTTCTTTTGCGCGGGGTAGTCGAGCGACGACGGGTAGTTTTTCGACGTTTTGTTGGTTTACGTTTTGGCGCATCAGCCTCTTGGCCGTCGTCTGTTCGGGCTTTCATCAGCGCAGAGACACCTGCTATCGCGCTGTCCTCATCGCTTTCCTCTGGGCCATAGTTGGCGGTACGCGCAAACTGGCCGACGACACCGAGCTGTTTACGCTCGTCATACTTAACCATGCCGTCCTGCATGTAGACAACGCGTGTCGCGTAGCGGGTTAGCTCTGGGTTGTGTGTCACAAAAATAACGGTGTTGCCACTGGCATGGATTTCCGCCAGTAGCTCCATGACGAGGCGTGAACTCTCGGTATCGAGGTTGCCTGTCGGCTCATCGGCAATGATGATTTCTGGGTCATTGACCAGGGCTCGCGCAATTGCGACACACTGCGTCTGCCCGCCCGACAGTTGGTGAGGATAGTAAAAACTACGGTCGTGTAAACCAACTCGCTCGAGCATTTCGCGTGCCCGTGCGGTGCGTTTTCCGACAGACATACCTTTGTACAGCAAGGGAAGTGCAACGTTTTCAAGCGCTGTCAACCGCGGTAGTAAGTTGAATGACTGAAATATAAAACCGACCTTGTCGCGGCGGATCTTTGCACGCTGCGTGTGGCGCAGTCGGCCCGCGCGGCGGCCGTTTATGCTGTATTCACCATGTGTAGGGTGGTCGAGCAGTCCGATGACATTCATGAGTGTACTCTTACCACATCCACTTGGCCCCATAACCGCAACACACTCACCTTGGTCAATGGCTAAACTGACTTCCTCGAGTGCCACACTGGTAGCATCGCCGAAGCCGTACAGTTTGCTGACGTCTTGTAGTTCTATGAGAGCCATACTTGAAAACCATTTTACCCCTGTTATTCTATTTTTTCAATAGAAAACATACTTTTTGACGACAATACTCTTGTAATAACCACATATTTGACTATTTTGCGCGTTATGTGTTATTTTTCACTCACTGATGACTACCGCTAAAACTCCAGGCGTCTTGATAGAGCGCTACCCATTTCTACCACCAGATGACACAACCGTGGAGACAAACCGTGGTGCTCGCGAGCCAAATGACATACTGACTGCCACAGAAATCATATATACCATACGAGCATTGAGCCTCGACAGAGAAAAAGGAACCGATGCTACGGCGTCACTGCGCAAGCGAACAAGATGGCTAAGGAGAGCATTAAACCCAGAACTAACTACAGTAAATGGGCCATTTGTCTCATATGGTCAGCGATACCAGAGTCAGACATCGATGATCATCGAGAACCCAGGGCTGGCAGACAGGATTACAAGGACAAGAGCAGCCCTAGGCAAGTATCCCATCCCCGTAGAAAGCGGCAGAAAAGATACACAGAGGGATATGCGCAAAAATCAACTTATAGGTTTAGTATCTGGGTTATCTACCGCTGTCGCCATTGATATAAGCGTCCTCTCGCTCGGCCTCGCAAATATTAACTTATTTACAATTGGCGCCCTAGTCACACCTCCTATAGGTGGATTTGTAGGGACAAAAGTATACCAGCAAGTGAACCTACATAAAGCTAGGCGCAGCCCTCGTATTGTGCGAAAGCTTGAGCTACTTGACCCAACAAGCTCTGCCATCAGAGAGTCTTCAGCCTCACAAGTAGTCTTAGACGAAGCGCACGGGCTTTCATACGCAAAGCCATCATACAACATAGACGAAGCCTGGCATCAGTTCAGAAATCTATTAAAGCAGCATAATCTAAAAAATGAAGACGAGTACGCCATTTTTCACGAAACACTAGCCCTGCTGAGCCAACTTTCCGATGATTTCGTCTCACTGCAAGCAATGCGTAGAAATATTCCGACAGATGATGTAGCACCCAAAAACCAAAAAATACCGGAGCAAAACATTATTAGCCACATCGAACAATGCGACGCGAAACTAAAAAAAATCAAAAATGACAAACGTGACCGTGTGGTTATCGACCGAGAAATTAAGCTGTTCCAAACGATTACGGGGCCACGGAATAGAGCCAGTGGACTCGCGGCATTTGCCGTAGAACAATTACAGGTTCAAGGGGCAAATAGTACTACTGATTTAACAAAACTAAAAAATACCGCCAATAGGCTACATGAAGTCATTGACGGCTATTTGTCGGACTTACTAAATAATGCTTCCGATATAGGCACTGATGAGCTAATTCGTAACGCATATAAGTACATAAAGAAAAACTGTCCCATGATTGTACTACCAGGTTTCGACGAGTTTAAACAGATATGCGTTAGCCAGCCTGAAACATTTGGGGTAAAACAACACGAAATTTCGGCTAACTTGGACAATCGGCGGTAGCATCGCCCAGATGGTATACGGGAACTTACGTCAGCGATGAGTGTTAAGTCGAACGCCTATCCTAAATTTTAACCAAATCGTGTATCATTATCTGTATACGGAGGGGTCGCCTAGTGGTCTATGGCGCCGCCTTGGAAAGGCGGTTTGCGGG
>CAZLLY010000090.1:0-3682 GCA_964560755.1 uncultured Candidatus Saccharibacteria bacterium
CCAAAACCAAAACACCGCTGCACAAACGGCAGACTACTGGATAAGTGGAGCGGCTCGCGTTGATACGGCGCTTGTTACTCCGGTGATCCGCCCTGGGGCCGATGGAACGTCAGCACTGCAAATACAGAATGCCGCTGGGACCACGACTGTTATGAATGTTGATACGACTAATGGTGCCATAACGCTGAAGCCTATCGATACCAATGGCGCCACGATAACCACAAACGTTGCATTAACTATAAAAAACGCTGCAGGGCAGGCAAACATAGAGTTCCGCGCGAGCGACAACGTCAAGAATACATTCATAGGTCTCAACAGTGGGGCAGTAAACACAACGGGTATAAATAATACAGCTCTCGGATCTAATGCTCTCGCCGCAAATACGACGGGGAGTGATAATGCTGCTATCGGATATAATGCTCTCTTGGGAAACACAACTGGTGCTGGGAATGTTGCTGTCGGTTCTTTATCACTGCTAAATAATCAGACGGGAGGGTTTAACATTGCAGTCGGCTATCAAGCCGTCAGAGATAATGTGAGTGGAGGTAGTAATATCGGTATTGGGTTTTCCTCGCTCGTTTCGGTAACGGGATCTGGGAATACTTCTGTAGGTGATAGGTCAGCAACGAGCATTGTTTCTGGCTCAAACAACCTTATACTTGGCTCTGCTGCGGGTAGTACTGACTTTGGAACATGGTACAACGGTAAATTCAACACACTTGCAGGTGTTCAGAACTCTACCGCTATTGGATATTACGCACAGGTAACCCAGAATGACAGTATTGTTCTGGGCAGTGTTGACCGTGGAACCAAAGTCGGCATTGGTATATCGAGCCCGGGCAACCTCTTTAGCGTGAGCCCTGTAAACTTGAAAGACGTTACCATCACGGCGACACAATCTGGGTCGACGGTTACCTCTAGCGCTGCTATCTTTAGTGCTGCAAATGTCGGCGAGGTCTTGGTTTGGGCAGACGATGGCACGACCGCTACTATTACGGGCTATACAGACAGTACGCACGTTACCGTAAGTACGGCCGTAACGAAAGCAACAGCAACGTATTTCCGAACTCACAAAGTTGGGCTGCAAGTAAGTTCCAACGGTAGTGTTGGTATCGGCACACTGACGCCGAGTGCAAGCCATGTTCTCGACGTCACTGGAGCTGTACGTACCACTGGTACAATTGCAGTGAATGCTTCAACTCAGAGCGGAACAGTCTCTATCCAGGGCGGTCTGACTGCTGTGGCACTGTCGAGCCCAACTGCACCTACGCTTGCTACAGCCGGTACGGCTGGCACGACGAGCTATTCGTACGCCGTATCGGCGCTCGACGGAGCAGGCGAGACATTGGCTAGTACGGCAGCGACCATCGCAACGGGTAATGCCACGCTAGACGGCACCAATTACATCAGAGTCACCTGGACTAAAATCATTGGTGCAACTAGCTACAAGATATACAGGACGGCCAGTGGCGGTACTCCAGCCACTACAGGCCTTATCGGCACCGTTGCGAGCACGACAACAGATACAAAACAGACGTTTGATGATACAGGCCTAGTTGGTACTGGCGCCGTCCCGGCAAGTAACACGACTGGGAGCATCTCTGCCGCCGGAAAGCTACAAGGCGGTACCCTGACAGTCGGCAGCGCTGGGCAATTTACCGTCGACAGTAGCGGCAATGTCAACACAAGCGGTAAAGTTACGGCGTACAACGGATTTAGTTTCTATGGTTGGTGGCCCGTGTTGCGCCCGAGTGCAAATCATGTATTGCTCGGTGCGATAGGAACAGATGGAAATGTATCTACCGGCATAGATTTCTCAAATAGAGGTTCAACAGCATATGCGGTAGAAAACAATGAGTTTCATTTCATGCCAAATCAGGCGGCAGTCATAACTGCTAACATTAGCCAAGAGCGGGCGACGCTGTTTGATGCGCCAAAATACACCGGTGCATTTACTATTACTGACGCTGCGACAGTAGCAATATCTGGAATACCTACCACTACAGGTGGTGCCACCATAACAAATGCCTACTCGTTATGGACGCAGGCAGGGACTGTTCGTGTCGATACAGGTACGGCCAGCACAGTTGGACAGGTTATACGGGGTGCTGCTAGTCAGTCGGCCGATCTGATGCAGCTGCAGAATAACGCTGGTACGGCGGTTGCAACTTTTGGGGCAAATGGTAACCTCACGCTGGGTACTTCAAGCGCAACTAATGGGGCGGTTATCTTCAAAAACTCTGCAAATGCAAACACGGTAACTCTCCAGTCTAGTGCTCAGTCGGGGAACTACACACTCAATATTCCAGTACTTGGGGCTAGCGATACGCTGTGTCTAGTAACCCTGGCAAACTGTGCAGCATCTGCAGCTAGCTTCATCCAAAACCAAAACACCTCAGCCCAAACAGCAAACTCATGGATAAACGGTACCGCCCGAGCGGATACAGCCGTGTATGCTCCGGCATTTGACACGGCATCTGCAGCCGCTTTGACATTTGGTACAACAAACGCTACCAGTATAACTATCGGTAAAAGCACCATTGGTACGGTTCTCGGCTCTAGCACAATCACTCTCGGTACATCGGGGACCGACACACTCGTACAAGGAGCGGCTCAGACCACTGCAAATACCGCAGGAAACAACCTGACAATACAGGGAAGTACGGGCAATGGCACGGGCGTTGGTGGTGACGTGATCATTAAGGGTGGTACAGGCGCAACGCAAGGCTTGGTCAACATATCAACCACGGCTTTTGCGACAACCTCAACGTTGACACTCAGCTCAACGACCACACTAAATGCATTGTTGGCGGGTGCAGTAGACAACTACAGTTCTGTACGTGTTAGTGCTTCAGGCACAGGTTATACATTGACGGTTGATGCACCTACGACGGCTACGGTCGGACGGCTGCTGTACCTGTCTAATGTTGGTGCAACGAATGATTTCAACATATTACTCAGTGGTACGAGTATAAATATTGCTCTCAAACCAAACAGCACAGCTACGTTGATATGGAATGGCAACGGTTGGACAGCGGCTGGTGCTAGTAGCTCGACCGACCTTCAGAGCGCATACAACAACACTCTAACAAGTGCTGGTGGTGCCGAGCTTGTACTCAATGCAAGCGGTGGTGCGGCAGATGGTCTGACGATACGAAATAACGGGACAACGCCAATTTCTGGTGGTCTACTTGAGATACAGAGCTCTATAGGAACAAACTTATTTAGCGTAAACAGCTACGGAACTGAATTAGTTGCCAACGGTGGTGCCGAAACTGCAGGCGTAAGTGCGACAACATTCCCAGCGAATACCTGGACTGCACAAGGTAGTAGCACAGTGTCGCGTACGATTACCGCAAATGAATTCTCAACTGGACAAGCGGCAGTAAAAGTAGTTACGACCGCTACGACAAACCAGGGCGTATACAACCAACTGACAGGTAACCCTGATAACTCCGGTACTTCCACGTACCAGGTATCGTTTACTATGTATACCTCAGTTGCTTTTAACGGAACGACATCAAAAATAGAAATTGTGTACACTCCCGACGGTGGGACTACACTCGTTCCTTGCAGCACAACATCATATGGCGCTAATGGTCAGGCTATTTCGGCAGCTACTTGGACGAAGGTAACCTGTTCTGTTAGTCCGACGGTAGCAAGTGTAACTAGCACTCGTCTT
>CAZLLY010000091.1:0-3656 GCA_964560755.1 uncultured Candidatus Saccharibacteria bacterium
CATATTGTCAGGCAATTTTGGAATGTGTGCAAGTGTGAATGTTTTGTCTATAGGGATTGAAAACATTCATACCGCAAGTGAGCTCCCGAAGAAGAGGAGTAAGCTACATCCCCTAACGAAAGCTGACAAACAAAGCAATCGTCGAATAGCTAGTGAGCGGGTTGTTAACGAGCATGTTATTGGCGCTCTCAAACGATTCAGAATACTCGCAGAGCGATACCGTAACCGACGCAGTCGCTTTGGTTTACGCTGGAACCTAGTTACGGGAATCTACAACTATGAGCTGGGGGCTTAGGAGTTTTGAAAGAGGTCTAATATAGCATTCTTTGTGAGAAAAACTCTTTGGATGTGGGCGAGGTGGGATTTGCCTTGTCGAGCACTAGTACTCTCCAACTTTTCATTGCCACAGGCAATAAAAAGCAAGGGTGCCGGGGTTTGCCACTGGCAAACCCGTTCAAATCCCACCGCGCTCCAGAACCAACTAAAAAGCCACCTTTCGGTGACTCTTTAGTTGGTGGGCGAGGTGGGATTTGAACCCACAAGCCTTGGTAGGCAGAGGATTTTAAGTCCGCCGTGTATACCGTTCCACCACTCGCCCAGAAAAGTACACTCCTATATTTTTACCACGTTTTATAGGGAAAATGCTATGGCATTTTAGAAAAACACAGCTGTTTTTTCAGCTACCACGATCCGCTGGATCCACCACCTCCAAAAGATCCGCCGCCAAATGATGACCCACCTCCCGAGCTGCCAGACCCACCAAAACCACCCGTTCCGCCGAAAAATCCGCCGCCGCTATTCCACCAGTTGATGCTGTCCCCGCTGCTCTTACGCTGCTGGTAGTTTTTTGACAGAAGCCAATCTAGCAACAGGCCTGCCCCGACGCCGCCGATCAGCACGGGGATAGCCGCCAGTTTGCCCGAAAAAGCATACAACCCGCCCGGCACCACCCCGATAACACCACCTGCCCACCAGCTTTTGCTCCGCGCCAAATACGAGCTTATGTATACCATCGGGATAACGAGTATCGGCACCACACCCGCAGCAACAGACAGCCAGCCCGTCACCTGTTGGCTCGAGGCGCCTGGCGAAGGGCTAAGGCGCTCGCCGCCTATCACCGCAATGATGCTTGTGACACCGTTCAAGATACCCGCGCTGTAGTTTCCGTTTTTGAACTCTGGTGTTATTTTTTGACTGATGATGCGATGCGCCTGTAAATCTGTCAGATATGGTTCGATACCCCGGCCAACTTCTATGCGTACCTTGCGGTCCTCGATGGCCACACACAGTACAACTCCGTTATTTGCCTCGGCGTTGCCCACTTTCCAAGTGTTCGCCACTCGGTTGCAGTAGTCAAAAATGTCTCCGCCGTCCAGGCTTTTTACCGTCAGCACGGCCAGCTGGTTGCCTGTCTTTTTCTCGTAGTCGAATATCGTCTGGCTTATATTCACTTCAACCGAATCGTCTATGACGGCCGCCTGGTCGAGCACATGCGTCTTTGTTGGCGCAGGTGGGATGTCGAGCGCATGTACCGTCGCAGGCCAGAGTGTAATGCTGGCTGCGAGAATTACGACACTAACGATAATCTTCTTGTATATGCTCATATTGATGTGGTTCAACTCTATGCGTTTGGGGTGTTGAGCGCCGCCAAAGCCGAAAAGTTAGTTAGTTAGGTCTACTTTTGGAGCTGTTGATGCGCCATTATCGGCCTGGTACAGAGCTTTTTCCTTGAAGCCAAATATCCCGGCCAGTATGTTGCGGGGGAATTTTTGGATGCTCGTGTTGTATTCGTTTGCCGCCGTGCTGTAATTGTCACGTTCAACTTTGATGCGGTTTTCTGTACCCTCGAGCTGCACCATCAAATCTTGGACGGTTGCGTTACTCTTGAGCTCTGGGTAACTCTCGACTACCACGAGTAGGCGGCTCAACGCGCTGTCATATTCACCAGATGCTGCGATGCGGTCTTCAGGAGTTTTTGCGTTACCGTACTGCGTACGTGCAGCTGCTAGGTCGCCAAAGACTTCCTGTTCCTGTGCCTGGGCGCCTTTGACGCTTTCGACTAGATTTGGCACGAGGTCAAACCTGCGTTGGTATGCGCTATCGACCTTGGCAAACGCAGTGTCTACCTTGTTTCGGCCGGTAACCATACTGTTATACCCACCGACCACCCAACCGACAATACCTAGTAAAACTATACCAACGACCCCAAGTGCGATCATGCCTTTTGAAAGTTTCATACCCAAATACCTCCCCTTAGTTGCTACGTATATGGTACACGAAAACTAACCTAACACGTATAAGTTCGAGCGAAATGCCGCGCAGTCTGCTATGTTTTTTACATCTTGCCGTTAGATACAAAAAAGCCCGAACGAATTCGGGAGTTTTTGGAGGCACCGAGCGGGTTCGAACCGCTGTACGAGGTTTTGCAGACCTCTGCCTAACCACTCGGCCACGGCGCCAACACGGTTGATTATACAGAGTGAGGCCACCTTTTACCACATCGGGAAGCAGAAATGTTATAATTGTTTCTACATATGGACAGTTTTAATGGGTTTAGCTATAGCAGGGGCTTTTGGAAGCCTGAGTTCGACGTACTACACGACCCTACGATCGTGCCGCAGAATCCAGGGTGCGATCAGGTGTACCTTGGGCTACCACTCGGTGAATGTGGCGGAGTGAGTATGGCAAACCGAGTCATCGGCTTACTTTCTGTGTCTGGTGCCGTATACGGCAACCACGAGCCTACGCACGGCGCAGATGCTACTGAATTATTCAAACAACAAGGTGCGTCATTTGATACGCCAATATCAGAAGTACCCCCAGGGTCTACCTATGTTATTAGCGCACATGGTGCTCAGCAAAGCGTTGTCAACGAAGCGAAAGAACGCGGGTTAGACGTATTTAATGTAACCTGCCCTCTTGTTCATAGAACCCACCTCGCAATAAAGGCCGCGGCAGACCATGGTTCAAATGTAGCCTATTTATCATTCGGCAACTCTGAACATCCTGAAACAGTCGGCGCCAGAGGTTTTGCCGGCGAGCTAAAGGTACCATTTCACCTGGTAAACTCACTTGATTCTGCGAAAGATTTGATAGACGGACTCGACCCGAGTGCAAGCCTAGCTATTATCGGCCAAACAACAAATAACTCTGATGAAGCAGCCAGTATTGCGAATATGTTACGTAGGCAAGCAGAAGCAAAGGGTATCACCCTCACTCGTAGAGAATTACAAGATGTCTGTCACACCGTTCGAGACCGACAAGCTACAACCAGAGAAATCGTGCGGCTCGGTGTTAGTTCATTAGTCGTCGTCGGGTCAGTAAACTCGAAAAATACTCAGTCTCTTGCGCTTGTCGGTGCTGAGGAGGCTGCAAAGCTAGGGACTAGGCCTTCTATACTTTTGGTTAACAGCTGGAAACAGTTGCCTCATCTAGCGGGGACGATTGGGGTTGTTTCGGGTGCGTCAACGCTCGAGAAGAATGTCATGGGAGTTACAGAGTATCTAGCACCGCACAGTGGCATTGAGTACGTCGGTGAAGACACTGACCGAGATATCGTCTTTAAGCCCGTTGACACTAAAACAAGGAGTGTTCGATGAATAATCAAGTTGAGAAACCTGGAGAGTTGATCGTACTGCTGAGTGAAGATGGGCGAG
>CAZLLY010000092.1:0-3598 GCA_964560755.1 uncultured Candidatus Saccharibacteria bacterium
TTCACGGGGCTCTTGGTCGTCTGGTGTTAACATTAACTGCCACGTAAAGCCGTATTTGTCCCGTACCCAGCCATAATGTTCACTAAACGGATACTCGCCAAGCTCCATAAGCGCTTCGCCACCATCGACCAGTTTTTCCCACAATGCGTCGAGATCTTCGCGCGGAGTTTTGGTACGAGACGTGTTGAAATACACAAAAAACGATATCGTCTGGTTCGGTGAAAACTCCGGGCCAGCATTAATACCCATAAAGCGAAAGCCGCCGAGCGAAAAATCAACCGTAAGCACTTTACCGGCTAACCCTTCTTGGAAATCTGCCAGTCCCTCATCAGTCGATTCCGGGTAATTGGTGGTCGAGTTTATTGTACCGTCAGGAAAGATCGAGGTATAAAACGCAGCTGCTTCCCCGGCTACGCCGTTAAACCACAAGTTCGGAACAATTGTTTGCGCTTTCATATGCCGTACCTCCGTTATTTATTGCTCTTTAGGTATTTACCCGCAACACTTAGGGCAAATGACGGCAAGATGACGAATACGGTCGCCATGATAAGGAGGATCAAAACCAAGTGAAAATCCGATCCCTGTCGGTCGTCGTTAGGGGCGGTGATAACGAAGAGTATCCCCAGTGCGCCAAACAGTAGCGATGCATAGATGAAAACTTTTGTCGCGATTTTTTGCATGAGGCTGACTCCTTTCAAGTTCGTGTACCCTGCCAGTAGTATACTCGCTAATTCGCTGCTAGCGCACGGGTTATTCCTTGTATATGGTTTTGAGCTCATCCGCGATATAGTCAATGTACGTACCCATTATTTCGTGTCCAACCGGTAACTTTTTCACGGAAATATTCTGTTTCTCATTTCCAATTTTTCTAAGATTGGCGGCGATAACGACTGGGTCGAACGCACCGTACAGTATGCGGACCGGCATGGTGACTGTGCGTAAATCTTTGAGTGATGTTTGGTTGACGATGCTGTATTCGAGTGCGGCCACGAAGGTTTTTGACCGTTCGCCGCTCACATCAAAAACCGAGCTCACGATTCCAAGTTTTTCACCGAGTGGAGCAACTTTTTCGAGATCATCAGGGTTTTTCGCAACCAAACGATAAAAATCTTTCAAAAGCTTCTCATAACTCGGCGTCCCCTTCTCGCCCGATGTATAGAGCGGCGGGCTGCAGAGTATTAACTGTTTTATTACCAGTGGAAATCGTTTGGCCAGCTCTATAGCAATCAACGACCCCATAGAGTGCCCGACGACGATTGGCCGTGTGCTCAGACCAAGTTTTACCAGAGTATGAGAAATGGCCCTGGCTTGAACCTTCATATCGTATTGCACCCAATTCGGTTTGGGCGAGTCTCCGAACCCGAGCAGGTCCAGGCCAACTAACCTGAGATCATCAGGCAACTGTGCGGCCACGCCCCGCCAGGCTTCAGCCGAATCGCCAATACCGTGCAGAAATACTATAGTCTCGCGCGGTTTTTTAGGACGTTTAAACTCTCGAACATACAGTTTGTACGGTACGTGTAGCCATCGATGAACAACGGTGTCATATACATTCATAGGCTTATTGTACTATTTCTACTACCTTATGTCGGCTCGTCGTCCCGACTAGTATTCGAACGTTTGTTTTTGACACGCCAAAATGTTTGGCCAGTAATTTTACGACCGCATCGTTGGCCTTGCCCTCCACCGCCTGCGCCTTGGTCCTTACCACAAACCCATCGTCGGCCATTTCTACTTGGTCGACCCTGCTACCTGCTTTTACGAGTACGTGTATTTTCATAGGTCTTTTCCTTTTATCGGTGTGACACATAATGGCCGTCTTTGACGTAGTATTCTCAGAACTGTCTTATGGCTTTTGCTATGCCGACACGGGTCGCACGAACGATCATCGTGTCGTCGTACTTTACGTAGCAACCACCCAGCCACACCTTCCCCGTCGCCTCACGCCGTTCCAACGCTTCGTCATACCATACAAAATCTTGCACATATCCTCCGCCCCACAGTTGGTGCAAATATGTTTCACGTCTACTGCTGTTGGCTATATTTTTGTCTCTTTGCCTCAGCAAGCGCGTTAGTAATATCGCTATCTTTGAGGCTCTGTACGTCATGAAGTCGAACAAGCGGGATACCGACGGATTTAAACAGGGTTTCAACCTGAGTATCACGTTTCATGCGGTCTTCGGCGTCATGCGTATAGTCGTCTAGTTCGATGGCGTAGATGGTTTGCAGGCTTGTCTTATCGGCTAGAACGTAATCGACCGATTTGCGCTGTATGGCCGACAGCGCCCCTTTCCAAGATTGCCCATTTTTTATTTGGTGATTTAGCAGCGACGAAAGGTGTTGCTGGGGGAATACATAGTATCTGTCTGAAACGATTTCCTCTAATCGACGAAAGAACTCTGCCTCCGCCGCCGTCATGACACTGTCCCGTCGCGAATATTCGTAGTTCCGATGAGTGCGCCCACTCTTATTTCTAGTCCGACCTCCTACATAAACTGATAAGCCGATCAAAATTACTAAGATAATTGCCAAAAATATAGTCATAAGCGGATTATAGCAGATGAGTTTATATCTGATAACTTTGCGTGCGAAAAATAAACTTCGGGGTGTATTTTGTTACCGCTTGAGTTTTTCATGCATAAGGACTACTGTACAAATAGGGGGCATATATGTGGCAGAAGTTTAAAGCATTATCTAGACTTGCAAAGGTAATATAGGTTATTGGTGTTGTTCTAGCAACTGACGTAATCAATGCAAACATAACCCCGCAACAGTCGGTGGTCAAGCTAGAAAATGTGAGCTCAAAAAGTTCGCTCGATGCCCAAACAAACGCCCGTGAGCAAACTGCAAAACCTGAAATTACTACAAAAACTGTGACCGAAACGCAGCCCATACCCTTTTCAGTTTCGACCGAAAATAGTAATACCCTCGAGAAAGGTCAGACCAGGATAGCTACAAATGGAGTTGACGGCGTAAAGACCCTCACGTACAACGTCACCTATACGGATGGTATTCAGACGAGCAAGGAACTCGTGAGTGAGGAAGTAACTACCGCGCCCGTGACGCAGGTAGCCCTTGTCGGCGCGTACGTTGCCCCTGTTGCATCTGCTGCTAAATGCGACCCAAACTACAGTGGTTGCGTACCAAATGTGTATCCTTCTGACGTTGATTGTGCGGGCGGCAAAGGTAATGGGCCGTATTATGCAAGCGGACCCGTGCAAGTCCTGGGTATCGACCGTTATGACCTAGATCGTAATAACGACGGTGTTGCATGCGAGTAGCCTAGCCCGCCCGCTAACCTTCAATTCGTCGAACTTCCCTGCCATGTCATACTAAAATCTACAGATGTTTTCAGACTGGCAATCAGGGTAAATCTTTTTCACAGTACTAGTCCAAACGATTCCAAATTTCGTTATATTCATCTTCTAATGTCTTCAATATCCAAGCAGTTTCACCCTGGTTTTTTGGTAGGTCTGCCTTGCCATAGAGTATTAGGATGGTCTGGGCATGTGTCTCGGTATCGAGAAATACCACACACCTATTTCCAGATGCCTTCGGAGAAACATTACTTTGAGCAACGGTAAAATCGTATTTAAAA
>CAZLLY010000093.1:0-3574 GCA_964560755.1 uncultured Candidatus Saccharibacteria bacterium
TGACAATACTTGGGCCTGAGCCCTGGGAAAAGAGCACGGCGCCGTTTTACCATAAAGCCTTCCAGAAATGGAGGGCTTTTTGTATATGCAAAAACGGTGCTGTGCTATTTTCTTAGGAGTATAAATAGAACTAGCGCAGTGAAGCAGAGTCGCTAATGTCGTTTATGGTTGGTAGCTTTTTTTTGGAATGATTTTTTCATATACAAACGCCTCAGATAGGAGAATATTTGAGTTTTTGTCAGAGTCTCCTCATAGCTATTGCCTATGCATCTATCTGACTGGGTGCGCTCCCTGGGCTCTTTGGGCTGTTATGTAGATATTGTTATACCAGAGCCTTACGACTGGGTAGAGTAATATATTCTTGTTGTGAAAAATGTATACATTATCTGTTGGCGTTGCTATATTTACTGCATACATTAGTTGTTCATTATACATCAAAACAGGGGTAGAGGCCATTGACTACCCCTTACCAACACCGTACTATTAACCATGTACGATGCTACCTGTTAATGGGTAGGTACAAAACAAAAAACAACAAAATAAAAAAGGAGTTACGCACCATGCGTAAGAAATTAAGCGTCCTCGCAGCGCTCGCTCTGATCTTGGCGGTTGTCGCCACGCCATCAGCAGCACATGCTGCTCTGAGCGCAAACCTATCACAAGTAATTAATGCAGGGACACTCTCTGTCGACTTCGTCGATGGCTCAAATGTCTCGATTGCAACCCCAGCGGTAAGCTTCGGTGCGGTTGACTTCTCGTTCGCCTGCCAAGATGGTACCGCTACACTCGGTACGGCTTCTCAGAAGCTACAGGTTAAAAACCCTAAGAAAGCTGGCGTCAAGATCGATCTTAACGCTAGTGCACCATCGACCGATAAATGGACGAGTGGCGCAAACAACTACAAGTACAATGACGCAACCAGTGACGGTACTACAGCTGGCTGTATGTACGGACAATTAGCAGTTAGCGGTGGCACATTCACCAAAACAGCTGGCTCAGCTGCACCTACATACACCATGCCTGGTGGTTCATTTAGCAGTACTTCATCAGTAACACTGTTCAATAACACAGGTACACAGGCATATAATGCCGATCTTACAGGCTACAGCCTGACACAGAAGATCCCTGCAGAGCAAGCTGATGGTACATACAGCCTACCGATGGTTGTTAGCTATATTGCTCAGTAATAGTACTGGGAAATAGCAAAATGTGCTGACTAGTCGTCCGCAGGACCGCTAGTCAGCACTCGACTGGCCTCCGTAGATCGGCCACTCTCTTATACCTATGTTTTTGGGCTTATGGACATCTCTCGGTTGGTTGCACATGAAAGCACTTCTTGTGTACTATTGCCGAGAGATGTTTTATGTAGAGTGCACGGATGTTCTAGCTACAGGCAGGTTGCGGTAAAAGGATACTACAAAATCTGACGTGTCTACCGAGAGAAAGTATCGTTATTGCACTGGAAAAAATAAACAAAAGCATGTACAGTAAAACCCAAGATGAGTAAAACGGTGCAAAGAATTCTTTGGGTTGTAGGGCTATTTGTGCTTGCGGTCAGCATTGCAAGTAGTACGGTGTATGCATCATCCGCCGATGTTGGGATTGAGCCCGCCTATCCTGTGCAGGGCAATGATCGGACGCGAAGTATATATATCATGTCACTCAAAGCCGGCGAAGAGGGTGCGAACGGCATTCGGCTGATAAACAACGGCAAAGAAGCACATATCGTTAATATTTATCCCGTCGACTCGTCCGTTTCGGTTGATGGTTCGTTTTCATGCCGCCAAAAGGCAGAGGAAGTAAAAGCGGTAGGTGGATGGGTGACGTTGGATAAAACAGACCTGACTATCGAGCCTGGCGAGCAGGTTGTGGTCGATTTTACCGTGAAAGTCCCAAGTGGTACCGGCCCTGGTGAGCATAATGGGTGTATTGCAGTTCAAGACCAAAAGAATCTACCTGCTAAAAGTGGAGAGGGTATTTTACTGGGTTTTCGTTCGGCGATACGACTGTCCATAACGACTCCCGGCAAAATTATCAAAAAACTAACCATAAACACGGTTGAAGTTGAGCGTCAAAAAGACGGCAGTTACCAGGTGTCGCCTATCGCAAAAAATGAGGGAAATGTTTCGCTTGACGTAAAATCATATGCTCAACTCGAAAGTATATTTGGCCAGCTTAGCAAGTTAAAAAATGACGCGACATGCATAGTTATGCCGGGGGCGACGATGGCTTGCCCGTATGTGTTCGAACGGCCATATTGGGGCGGTATTTATAAAGCAAAGACATCACTTAGTTACGACGCGGACCCATTAACCGAGATCGGCCAAACTGAATCAAAACAACAGCGGGTACGTAAAGACTCTGCTTGGTTCGTTGCATTTCCCGATCCACTTGCAGGTGCAGCCGAACTAGCGGTGTTGCTCGTTATCCTTTGGTTTATCATTACACCAATTCGCCGCAGACTTCGTAAACGACATGTTTTGAGCCGCTGGGAGAAACACATCGTTACGGAAGGCGAAACCCTTATGAGCATTGCGCACGAACGCGGAGCAAAATGGCGGACTATTGCGAAACATAATCGCCTTAAAGCGCCATATCTTATTGAGGCAGGGGTGCCTATCATCGTTCCGAAAGTGGTAGCCACAAAAACTAGAAAGCAGCGCAGTAAAGTGTGGAAATCAGAATTAGACTGGTTTGACGATGAGTCGACTGATTTGGCTGCAAATGAGGCACCTGTGAGTCGCCGCACGGCAATAGCAACCACAGCCGCAAAACCGAGGCAGGAGCAGCCAAAGGAACCTCAGACGCGGTCAGAAGAGGCGTTAGAGTCGCAAACACCGACGTATGGTGGATGGGTGTCACCTCGTAGCTCGAGTTATCAGGATGAAGAAGAATTCGATGAGGATTCTGTTGACTGGCGAGAAGGTGCAGATGAGAGTGAGTTAAAAAAGCTCGAAAACATCAAAGGCCTCACTGCAGTACCGAAGATAAAGTCGATCTGGGATTCAGGTAAAGCTAAAAATGAAAAACCAAAAAAGCACCGTAAAAAAAGGACAAAATAGGGAAACTAACATGCGTAACGGGAGGCTAATCGAGTCAAGGTTGCAAGGCGGCTTCGTTTTATTCGTAATCTTGCTGGTCGTTGTATCCCCGCTTGTTTCAGCTCCTCGAGATGCGTCAGCTGTGGCGTCATTCGTCCAAAAGATTACCCCTGTAGTTGTGAACAGTAACGGAGCGCAATCAGTTAGCGGTACGTTTGCTGCGGCCCCAGTCGCTGGTAATTTACTTGTTGTTGTATGTTCGGCGGCTGCAAATGTCTCATTCTCGACTGTTCCGACAGGGTATAGCGTTGCGGCGCCGTCAGTTTCGGGTACCGTTTCCCAGGCTATTTTTTACAAGATATCTGTTGGGGGTGATACTTCTGCTACTTGTACCGCCTCGCCTAAGCCAAGAGCTGCTCTGGCAATACAGATGTATGAGTATAGTGGCGTGCTGACGACTGGCACGGTAAATGGAACAGCGACTGCAGTTGGGACGACGAACCCTGCGGGTTCAGGCACATTTACACCGACAT
>CAZLLY010000094.1:0-2150 GCA_964560755.1 uncultured Candidatus Saccharibacteria bacterium
GTATGCATCCAGACCCTCGCTTTAACTCATCGACGCGCTGGGTTAAGGCGAGTTCGTGGATACGTCTCAACTCCGCCTCGATGGATAGTAGTGTTACATCCCAACGTTTCCCTTTATAATCCTTAGCAAACTGCTTTACAAAGTGATTTTTTGCATAGGTACCGATGATGACTCGGTAGTCCTGGTCATCAGGAAGTTGGCTTGAAAACATGGCTAGGGTCTTCCTGAATTATAAGCTCGTACGGTATAAATTCGCCGTCACGGCACAACTTCCACGGCAACTGCTCGTGCGAGAAATTGACTATCTCTTCGGTCCGTCTATCTTTCCATTGGTCGCAAATTTCTTTGATGAGCCCGAGTTCTTTAGTTGATAGTCTATCGAAAGTATCTGCTTCTCGGCTGCGTGAGCAGATTACTTGTGCTCTCTCAACGGGTTTTATCTCTATCTTGCCAGTTTGGTATAGGTCGTCCGTTAGAGAGAAGAACACATCGGCGACAGGCCCATACTCCATGCGACGATACTTGACACCACTCATTGGCTCGAGATCCTGGAAAAAATTGGTAAAATCAGCGAGATATAGAAGCTTCGCCAACTTTGTTTTTGGCACGCCACCTCTATTATCACTTGCAAATTTTAGACATGCAAAATACATTTGTCGGAATTTTGGCATATCAACTGGGTCGTGGAAGAAGTCCTCTGGCATAATGCCAAATGTATCTGCCAGTATAGATAGCTCTTTGGTTGAAATGTCCCGTTCGCCCTTTTCTATTAAGATATATCTCTGGCGACTTAGGCCTAGTCTGTCCGCAACTTGTTGCTGCGTAAGGCCGATGCCCTCACGCCACTTAATGATTCGTTCTGGTAGTAGATTGTAATTTCCCATGTAGATAGTCTAATTGAAAACGTTACAAATGTCAATATTACAATACGCTTGATGTTGCGTTTTCGTAACATCAAGCGTATTCTTAACGTAAGAACTTGCATCGGGAGGTGTAAGATCTTCAGGAGGGTAAAGAATCCTGGCATTATACGAAAAAGTCCGCTTTCGCGGACTGGATCATACAAAACAAATGGGAATCTGATTTGTACTCCAAAGTATAGCGTGAATCGACCAAATAACCAACCAGTAACGCTATATGAAAGGAGAAAATTATATGGCAAAGAACTATACGATAAGTGGTAACCAATCGAGGGGCTACCGAGAAATGGCCGACGGCGGACAGCGAGCAAGCTTCACGGCAAGTACTCAGGCTGCAGTTATTAAACAGACTCGTGCACACATGCGGCGGCATGGTGGTGGCGAACTTCGCGTGCAACGTACCGATCGACCACAGTATCGCGCTGCGGACACTGTACCGCCTAAAAAAGATAATTTTCCACCAAGGGGTTAACCATGACAGACCAACAGATATTCAAACAATTCACCGACTGGCTAGCGACTAATTTCCCCACTGACATGAGGACTGACTGGTATGTCGGTATCGCAAGTGACATTCAGCAACGCTTATTTGGTGATCATAATGTCCATCGGCAGAATCACGTCTGGATCCACGGACAGGCAGTCAATGCTGACCATGCACGGTCAGCAGAAAGAATGTTACTAAACACGGGCTACGACGGTGGCGGAGGTGGTGGCGACCACGCGACCACATATGTCTATGCATTTCGCAAAGACCCTGGGACAGTGAGGTAAGTCATCTCGCAGATATTTACTATTGAGCAGGTTTCTCAGATATACTCACAGGCTATAGACGTTACCAGTAACTTTTTTGGGAGCATCCTTCGGGCGGTTTGGTGGGGCATGCTCGATCTATTTCCGTCAATGTCCGTGGCGGCTATTAGCCATAATTGGGCTCGATTAGCCGCGTACTTGGTAACGTTGCTTGGCATCATAATACTACTCTACGGTTTTGTGCGCAGACGTTTAGTACGGGCCACTCAGTAATTGAAAGAATAGTTACAGGGGTATTTACTTACTAGCGGTTGCCTTTTGCGCGGTTGTGCGGTTTGCAGAGCAACTCACAGTTCTCGGGCGATGTTGCGCCACCCTTGCTCCAGGCTGATACATGATCGGCATCCATATCTGGTAATGCCCATATCTTTGCTTGATTGGCGTCATGCCCGATAGTGCAGTATGAACAGTTTGAGG
>CAZLLY010000094.1:2160-3565 GCA_964560755.1 uncultured Candidatus Saccharibacteria bacterium
GTGCACTAGTTGTTTGTGTGGCATAAACTGATTTTTTAGTCGCCTCATCAAACACTCATATCGGTTCTAGAGATAGGTTTATTCAGACAAAACTTGGACATGTTGTAACTTATAGTATGTAATTTATTACCAAAACAGCCGAGGTAGTAACGCTAATCGAGCGAAATAGAATCATTTGAAATTCATATAGAAATTTTCATTTCATTAAGCCATACTATCCGTAAAGGAGTATTACTAAATGAGTAATCATATAACGTTCATAGTCGGTAATGGCCTAGATATTAGAGTAGGTCTGCGTACATCATATCGAGATTTCTATAACTACATCAACACGAAAAAACCGAACTCAAAAAACCGAATCTATAATGAAATCAAGTCTAGCCCTGAAACATGGGCAGATTTCGAGTTTTCCTTTGGGGAGTATACAAGATACCTTGATAAACTACCTCTGAGTATGCGGAAAGACCAGGCTATGCTCTTACATGAAGAGCTTGCTGAAATAACTGTTGACCTGGCTCAGTATTTGAGAGCGTTGGACGAAAAATCAAACGACAAAATTGAGAGAATTAATTTCGATGATGAAGATTTCTATCGAGAGCTACCCGCGGACAACAAGAACCGATTAGCAGCTCTTATGTCAGCAAGTAACAAGAATATTTACGAATTTATAACATTAAACTACACCACTACTCTTGAAAAGATTCTAAAAAGACCAGACATCAAACTTAAGGTCAACAGTAACGATGTACACCACATACACGGAGACCTGTCAGACTATCTAGTTCTAGGTGTAAGCAATGAAACCCAAATATCGAGCTCACTCCATGATGATGAGATGGCTGACCTGATTAAACCCGAGATCTTGAAATCAATGGGTGATGGACGGCTTAATACTATGGATCAGATACTGAGAAGGTCTAATATAGTTGTCATTTTTGGAGCATCCCTTGGTGATACGGATCAATATATGTGGGAACGTATAGTTTCGTGGTTATCACTTCATCCTGTAAGATGCGTAGTTATTCATACGTACGATAAAAACTATACCGAAGAAAAAAGCACCGTTCCGCGCAATAGAAAAAGATTCATGAATCAGGTAAAAAACCGACTATTTGCAGGTTCCGGGCTCGAACCATCAATAATCGAGGAGCTTAAGAGTCGCATATTTGTTGTATATAACACGAAGTATCTATTCTTTATAGAATAGATAGCTACATCGTTTTACTGTGTGCGGATGATGATATTCCGGCGACACCAATCAAATTGTATGTGCCCCGATTTGTTCCACAGCTTACTTACTCGGTAGCGCCATGATATCTTAGATTTTGCCATCCACTCTTTTGACCTTTCGCATGATCCAGGATACCCCTCCTTTATTGGTCGTTATTCTACTCTCTAGTTCCAT
>CAZLLY010000095.1:0-1212 GCA_964560755.1 uncultured Candidatus Saccharibacteria bacterium
TATATTGAGCGCGATGGCGTAATTGATGACAGTGCGGGCGTGTATAACGTGGAATCATTTAAAGAGAAGCCTGATTACGAGACGGCACTAGAGTATGTGGCCTCGGGCAACTACTTATGGAACTGCGGCTACTTCGTGGGTTCGGTAGATACATTCTTAAGCGAAATGCAGGCAAGTGCCCCTGAGCTGAGTAGCAACTATGAAAAGCTGGCAGCAATTGCAGAGCATGGTAGTGACGAGTACAATCAAGCCTACCTGGCACTTGATAACCAGGTGATAGATATTGCGTTGATCGAAAAGGCGCGTAAGCTCGCCGTTGTTTCGGCGAGTTTTGACTGGATGGACATCGGCAACTTTAAAGACCTACATGATGTTGTGCCAAAAGACGAAGCAGGTAACTATGCGAACGGCGACAATATTCATGCCATTGATGTAGAAAATTCGTACATTCGTAACGAAGAGTCCGGCAAGCCCGTGGAAGTCATAGGCTTGGACAACGTAGTCGTAGTAAATACGCCAGATGTCATACTTGTATCACGTAAAGACGATGCTGCCAAATGCGGTGACGTTGCCAAAAAGCTGCAAGCCTAACTATTTATAATAAAACTACCCTGGATAAAGTTTCCCCAGGGTAGTTTTATTACGGAGCCAGGTGCTATACCCGAACGCCTTTCACCCACTCTGCCCATTCACTGGTTGGCCCGGTGCCAATGTGAGTTGGCGGGCATGTATCTGTGGTATGGAGCTGGCCAAGCTCGTCTATTAGCCGCGAAAGCGTAGCCAGATTAATACCATACGAACCCATTTGCTTTTGTCTGTCTACAGTCAGCAACTGTTCTGCATACGGACATTCATGGTCGTTTGCATAGTCGCTAGCCATGCTCGTAAGTTCTTGTCGTGAAGCAACGGTCATTTTGGATTCTCCCTCTGGTTAATGTATGTCTATAGTATATAGTGCAATAGGCCAAGAGTACATTAATTGTTGTAATATACACATTTTACTAAATTTTATAAAAAACTTGCGGTACGATACATATAGACGCATAGTGTATAAGCTATGCTACTGAAAGGGCTAAAAATATGTGCGGAATTGTAGGCTATATTGGAAAAAAACAGGCGCAACCAATCCTTGTAGGTGGGCTGCGGCGGCTGGAATATCGCGGGTACGACAGTGCTGGCGTTGTGACCTTGAATGGCAAGGGTAAGGCCGAG
>CAZLLY010000095.1:1222-3528 GCA_964560755.1 uncultured Candidatus Saccharibacteria bacterium
GGTAACGTTGCCGAGCTAGAGGCCAAAGTGGCGGAGCATAAAACTAACGACACGGTAGGTATTGGCCACACGCGCTGGGCTACCCATGGTGCGCCGAGTAAGCGCAATGCGCACCCGCATGCGGCCGGAGATATTTACTTAGTGCATAATGGCATTATTGAAAATTACCAAGAGCTAAAAGCCGAGCTGGTGAAGCATGGCTATGACTTTAAAAGCGATACCGATACTGAGGTGCTGGCGGCACTGGTAGACTATGTGTACCAAGAAAATGACGACCTGTTGGCGGCGGTGCGCGGAGCGTTACAAACAGTCGTAGGCGCGTATGGTATAGCCGTAGTGAGTGTAAAAAACCCTGATGAGATAGTGGTAGCACGCAAGGGTAGCCCGCTGATTATTGGCGTAGGCGAGGGCGAAGCATACGTGGCCAGTGATGCGTCAGCGCTGATTGGCCACACCGACAAGGTGATTTATTTGAGCGACGGCGAGATTGGCCGCTGCACGCGGGAGGGTGTGGAGCTATCGGATATCGATGCGCATACGGTAGATGCTAAGGTAGAAACACTGGAGCTGGATCTACAGTCGATACAAAAGAAGGGCTATGATCACTTCTTGGCGAAAGAAATTTTTGAACAGCCCGAAAGTTTGCGCAGTACCCTAAGTGGCCGCCTGCATGTGGAACATGCTACGGCTAAGCTGGGTGGGTTGCATATGACCGACGACGAACTGCGCCAAATTCGCCATGTATTGATAGTCGGCTGCGGTACAGCATACTTTGCTGGCATGATGGCGAGCTATTTTATAGAGCAATTTACTGATGATGTAATGGTATCGGTAGAGATAGCTAGTGAATTGCGCTACCGATCATTCCATGTACCGGATAACACGGTGGCGCTGATTGTATCGCAATCGGGTGAAACGGCCGATACCCTCGCTTGCTTGACTGAGCTACAACGCCGCGGTGTAAAATGCCTTGGCGTCGTAAACGCGGTGGGAAGTACGATTGCGCGCGAGGTAGATGGCGGCGTGTACTTGCATGTGGGTGCTGAAATTAGTGTAGCCAGCACCAAGGCCTTTACATCACAAGTGGCCGCTATGACGATATTTGGCATAATGATGGCTGCCGCGAAAGGCGCGAGCCCAAAGCAGCTAAGCGAGTACATTACTGAGCTAGATGCGCTGCCGCGCGAAATAGAAAAGGTGCTAGAAAAGCACGCGGGCGAAGTGCAAAAGCTTGCTAAAAAGTATGCCAAGTACGACCACGCCCTTTATATTGGCCGCGATACGCTATACCCGATAGCGCTAGAAGGCGCGCTAAAGCTGAAGGAAGTGAGCTACGTGCATGCCGATGGCTATGCGGCGGGTGAACTGAAACATGGGGCGATTGCGCTGGTGGATGATCGGTTCTTCGAGGTATGTTACCTGCAAGATAACTGGCTGTACGATAAGTCGCAGAGCAACCTAATAGAAATGAATGCCCGCGGCGCGCACGCTATAGTAATCACCGATACTGATCGGCGCGTAGCGGCTGAAGCAGTAGTGAGGATTACTACCAAACTGAAGGTGCTCACTCCGATGCTCTTTAATGTTGTGTCGCAGCTGCTTGCTTACTATATTGCGGTAGAGCGCGGGAATGATATCGACCAGCCACGGAACCTGGCGAAGAGTGTGACGGTGGAGTAGAGTATAATTGCTTTATGAGCGAAGAGATACAAAAACTAGCTTTGTTTCAAAAGCAGGAGATTCGTCGCCAACTTTACAATGGCGAGTGGTGGTTTGTAATTAATGATGTAATTGCCGTATTAACAGACTCCACAAACCCGGCACAGTATCTAAGAAATATGCGTAATCGCGATGCTGAACTTGCCGAATTAATGGAGGTTGCTCCTGTGGATAAAGGGGTGGTTCAAATTGAACACCCCCTTTACCTTACCTTTGATACAGAAGGTGGGCCTCAGAAATTGCGCGTACCGATGACGTGCAGGGAATGCGGCAGAATACCGATGCAGCAAGACGTGGAGGTTCGATTGCAGGCCAAGCACGAAGACAGCTAGAGCAGGAAACTGGAAGGCAAGTAGTAAAACCGAGCAACTACTTACCTAGACAACAAAAGAATATTGATTAAGCGGCGATATCGCCAACGATCTTTCGTAGTTTGGTGATAAATAGCGTTTTATCAAACCGCTTAGCAGTGCGCTGTAGCTTGGATGGGAAGAACTGCGCTTTTTCGGCCCGCTTGATGGCGCCGATGACATCTTCGACGGTTTGGCGGCGGAAGAGTACGCCAACTTCTTCGCTATCGACGATAT
>CAZLLY010000096.1:0-3473 GCA_964560755.1 uncultured Candidatus Saccharibacteria bacterium
GATGATATCTGCGTAGAACAGTGTTTCTGTCAGTGTAACCTTCGTTATGATAAGCCGCCACAGGATGGCTACGGCTAAGGTTGACGTAAATACTGTTAGCCACCACGCTGCTGGGTTTTGGTAAATGCTTTGTAAAAAATTCCGTCGTTTTTTCATGCTACCAGTATACATGGAGTGAAAAGATTAGAGGTGGATAATACCAAGGTTGTGCGCTGTGCGGACCTGGTCGGGGCGAAAATGCTCGTGGACTGCCCTCGCAGCCCCAGGTAAAGCCTCCCGAGCGTAGTCATCGACGATGATGACACTACCCTTCTGCATGCGCGGCAGGACGAGCTTTAGCGAATCTCGGATGCTTTCATAAAAATCGCCGTCGAGAAATGCAAAAGCGATTTTTTCTGGTACGTCGGTGCTGGTTAGTTGGTTGAACCAGCCTTTGTGTATGACGGGAGGATGCAAGTGTGTTTTTTGGAACTCGCGTAGGAACGCTTTTTTGCTGACGGCGAGTTCGCCGCCGCGGAATTGTTCGCCCGCCCTACTCCCATCTGCCGCAGTTTTTTCGGGTAAGCCCTCGAAACTATCATAGACATGAAATTGGCGTTCGCAGGTGTGCGAGGTCGGACCTATCACACCTAGGGCGTTGAGGAAGCGGCGGACGAAGAGGCTGGTGGTGCCGATGTAGCAGCCGAACTCAACGATGTCACCGGGGGTGTCGGACGCGGTGATTTTTCCTAGCTCGGTTAAGATCACTCGTACCTGGTCAATGTTCACTTGGTCGGAAATGAGGGGGTGTTTTGCGAGTAGCCCGTGGATGATGGCACTGTCTGCCGATGCAGTTTTGGTTAGGCGATCGTGTGCCATATGTGGTCGAACAGCTCTTTTTGTAGATGGGTAACACCAGGGTTGTCTATGACGATGGCTGAAAGCACGTTAGCCTCGCTAACTGAGATAAAGGCAGTTTTGTCACCGTAAATGAGTGTATAGCAATTAGGGCTGTCACCGCGCGTTGCCTCGAGCCAACGTCGTTCTGACAAGGCGTCGCCCTGCCCACCAGTGCCGACGGCGATAACACGGACGCTGATGTTTTCGGCGATGCGTCGCTGAGTAAAATTGCGAAAGTTTTCATAGAGCAGTTCGCGTACGCGCTTGGTTGAGATGACGCGGTAGCTACTGGCGGCTCCGTTGTCTCGACAGGTCGCGATGACGTCGCGGAGAACGGCGGCGACACCTTCTTTGTCTTCGTAAAATGTTGCAAATGGGATCGCGGCGGCTATAGTTTCTGACTGTGCGAGTGTTTCGATGTATTTGACGGCTTTACGCTCGGCGGCCTCAAGATTTTCACGTTTTTCACGGATGAGCTCGACGATGGTGTTTGGGTCGGTGGCGGTATAACGCCGCTGCTTGCCGACCTCGATGCTGCCGACTAACCCCTGCTCTGCCAACTTTTTGATGCTTTCATAGACGCTTCCTCGGTTGATGCCGGTATCTGTTGCGATTTTTCTGAGAGAACTTTGGGGAGTTGCGACAAGTGCCTCGTAGACGCGTCTGTCACGGGTCTCTAGGCCGATTTCTGTAAAGTCGAACATAATTTTCATATAAACAGAGTATAACACACCATACAAGTCTAAAATGGTGTCAAATAAAAATAACCATTTTTGGTTTCGTACCGCGAAATTCTGCACTAAAGTACATATGCAATCACCAAATGAAAGGATAACAATGTTTGAAACTAAACGATGGCAGGACTGGAAAGGTGGCATGGTCGGCGTCATGTTTCCCGAAGCTGAATACCAGGCGATCCTGTCGGCGTGCCTCGTGGAATGTCATGACTCCCTGCAGAGTGCAGACTCTTTGGCAATAGATACGCTCGTGCTCTCTGGGCTTGATAAAGTAAGTGACCGCGCTCTAGCCGAGGCCGAGGCAATAAAGGCACGGGGTGAAATCATCTATGACAATTTGCCAAATATGTCATTCCAACTGCCGAAACTTTCCGATGCAGAGACGCTCCAAAGTGCGAATCATGAAGGTATTCCAACTACGAGTAAGGGCCTATCGGATATGTATGATATGAGACGACGCGTCATCTCTTTTCGTTTTGACCGAGATATGGCTCAAACAGTTGGGGCGATCAGTATGCTGGCGCACGCATCGGTTAACGATGTCATGCGCTCAGCTGCATATGAGGCGGTAAAAGGTGCATGCGAGGACCCAGATTGGGGTATGAAAGTAGAACAGTATACGGCTTACCAGCGGCACCAAAGTGATATGTTTAGGCGTAGAATTGGGGTTTCGTTTTTGAACGATCGAGAGTTACATGACAGGTTACCGGTAAGTGCCGCACTGGAGACGGAGATGTGAGAGAGTCGATTTTGCATGAGTTACAAAATATGTGAGGTTAGTTAAAAGGAGAACGAGATGAGTGAAACTCTCAAACAGTATCGGGTCGCATATCGACTGCCTACGAAACAGCTACAAGATGTAGGAATAACGGCTGAAGCCACAAGTAGTACTATGGGCAGTGTCATTCGTGCGGCAGTTGGTAAATACGTTGGTAGTATTGTGGGGCTGGCGGAGTTCGGCGAAAGTCTACCATGCGGTAGTCAAATGGATGAGTGGGCCGCGGCTCACGTCGATACACTACCGAAGCTCGAGCAATCAAATGAAGCGAGCATACAGAATTCGATGTTCACCCGGTTTCCGGCCGGCCCGGCTTTTGGTTTGAAAACGCTTGCACGGGCAAGCATGCGGCGCGAGCTACCAGGGTTAGTTGATCTGATGGATGCCTTCCCCAAACGATTTATGGTGATAGCAGATGATATGATGCTGAAAGTGTTACAGAGCGAACGTCCGGCCGCAAAAAAGTATACTCATGATGAGCTCGAAGCGCTCCACGGCAAGGCAGTCATACGACGCAACCCGCAGGCAGGGTATCTTAACTGGCCGGAAATCCGCAAACACCGTGAAGCGCATGCGGGAAGGTTCGTCGGTGAAGCGATCACCCAGTATACGGCAAAGCTGGCCGAAGACCCGGCATATATAGAGGTGCGCGAAAAGATTGAGCGACACTTACAAACGCTACAGCCTCCGCAGCCAACTTTCTAATATGGTACGTTGGTGGGTTGTATTCTGTACTATACCTGCCTAGTGCATAATGGTGTCAAATAATTGTTGCCACTTTGGGTTTTTGAAATGGTGCTACTCGTCTACACTAAGATTACTGTCAATAAGGATGTTTTGAGAATATGATGAGACCTGAAATTGTTGTTGGCCGCCGTGATATACCCGAGGAGTGCTCGGATATGGCTGCTCGAGTTATTGCCATTCTAAATGACCCCGCGCACCCTAAATATCCGGCCGAAACGGTTAGGCGGGCGGCAGAAATGCGGCGGAATGCTGCCGTGGTGACTGGGGCGGCTGCGGCAAGTGAAGTCACGTTTTAGTGGCCGAAGAAACCACGGCCGATTTTGTCGGGGAAC
>CAZLLY010000097.1:0-3310 GCA_964560755.1 uncultured Candidatus Saccharibacteria bacterium
TTGCGCCCTACCTTTGTCATACATCGAATGTCACGGAGCTTTATATGTAAGACTTTCATATAGTTTGTGCTTTCGGAGGGGTGTACTTAAGTATTTTGAAGGTAAGACTACGGACTGTTTCCTTTGGGGTGGCTGGAGATAAGGTCGCCATCTCTGCAGAAATTTGACCGGCATGACGCATCCTATCTGCTAGGGCTTCAAGAGAAACTTTGGCGTAGTCTATGTAATTACCACCGTCCAGCCCAATTTTGCCTAGCTCGTCGTCGTAGAGATTGCTATACCAATTACCAGGGATTGCTCCAATACGTGTGTCAAACTTTTGTATTCTAAATGCATCAAGCACGAGTTTAGACGCACGAAGTATGGTTGGTCCACGCGTAAATTGATCTAATACTGTGACCGTGGTTGGTTTTAGTTTTTCTACTAGCTCAATCAAGCGAGCCGTCTCAGTCTGGTTTGGCCAGAAGTGGGCGTTTATATGTCCGAAAGTGATGTGCTGTTCTCTTTTATCACCAACATAGCCTCGTATCGCATCTACACACGGTATTGCACTTCTGGCAGTTGCAAGAACAAGTGCGCCAGGCTCTAAATAACCATCTTTATCTGCATCGCGAATTTGTGCGGGAAAAGAATAATCAAATAGTAATATATCCTTTCTGGGGATACCACCGTCTGTTATTGTGGGGTCAAACTGAGTAAAGCCACTTGGAAGTGATGGATTGAAGGAATCGACTAGCATAAATGGGTAAAGTCGGCCATCCATGCCCTGAAAATGTTCGATTAATGCCTCGGGTACCATGGTATGGGATAATTCAGTCATAATGATCCCCTCGACTACTGTTACTCGCTGAGGTCGTAGGTGGCTTTTGCGACGCGTTTGAACTGTGGTTTGCTCTGGAGGTTTAGTAGGATGGTGGTTTCTTTTACGAAACGGCTCTTGAGCACGCGTTTGACGATTTCGTCGCGGTGGAGAGGCTGCTTGGCATCTTTGAGTACGTCGGTGATGATATCGGCGACAGTGCCTTTATCGTAGCCCCATTCTTTGAGGGCGTAGATGCCACGGCCGATGAGGACAAAGCGTTTGTCTTTGATGAGCTCGTTGTGGATAGCCTGTGTTGTGACATCTTTGCGCTTGAAATCGCTAGCCTTGATAGACTCGGCGATCTCATTGAAGTGCATGTGTTTCTTGTTTTCGCTGAGGATAACATAGATTTTGTCACGGATGTTTTTAGGGTTGACGGTAGGCCATTTGACGAGGCCCCAGCGACTGTTCAGAGTAGCGAGCTGTTTGCTGGTGCTGGCAAGGGCGGCAGCGTAGTCGTTGCTAGGCATATCGACGAGTTTGGCAAGCTCTTTGTTGTCAACTGGCTTCCCTGCTTTTTTGATGGCTTCGACGATGCTGGCGACTTCTTTTTTGAGTTTGGCCGTGTCATGGACTTTGGCTACGCCGGCAGACTGGAAGAAATTGTCGTCTTCGTTGATGACGCTGATGCTCGGGCAAAGTTCGGTGAAAAATGCGAGGCGTGACTGGTCAGTGCGTGTGTTTTCAGCAGTTAACATAGCCGAGAGTTTGGTGATGCGAGCGCTCTGCCCTACTGACTCGAGAGCCTCGAGCAATGTTTCCTCGACCTCTGTAATGTGTGGCAAATCTAGGCTGGTTTCGCGGAGTTTCGTTACAACAACCTTTTCAAGCTGGCGAACGCGCTCGCGGGTGATGCCTAGGAGTTCCCCGATCTGTTCAAGTGTCTCTTTGCGGTCAAATAGGCCAAAACGGCGGGCGATGATTTCGCGCTCACGCTCGCGGTCGATGCTATTTAAGATATCTTGAGCAATTTGCTCGGTATTCAATACGGTCGGCTTGTCTGTTGGTGTACTCATATAGCCTCTATTCTACAACTTAAGTTTTTAAAAGTCAAACACATTTTACTCTTGTGTAAATATTTTACCACAAAACTGGCTTTAAAAGCATAAAATGTGTTGTAAAAACGTAATCATCCCACCATCTCACCTATCCGACAAAATCATACTGTAACAGAGTCTACTGAGATTGAATCGAATGCTGGGACTCCTCGATAAGCTCATACATCATCACATCGGTTGAATACAAGACAAGTTCTTGCGTGCCAAATTCCACACCGAGCATGGTGAAGTTATGAAAAACGGAGAGCGTATCTCGGATGCATAAACGTGGCAGGGCCAAGTATGGCGTATGGTATCAGCATAGTGTGCTGAGAATGATATATGTTTGCTATACTCTCTGTCATGACCGAGGTGACAATCAAACAGTTTGCTGAACACGCCCGTAGTACGGCCTTTTTTCTTGAAGAACCAGATCAACTGAAAAGATATAAAGAGATCTTTTATGGTGTGTCAGAGGAAGTTGATGAATTGCTTTCACCTGCAAATGTTAGTGGCGGCGAGCTGACGACGGCGTTATGGGGTTACCGAACGGAAAATCACAAAGAGATTCGCGAGAGGCTATGTAGTGAGGCCGGTGATGTGCTGTATTTCGTGGCTGCTGCGTGTATGCTCCGTGGCGTCGAACTTGATGCAGTACTCCGCACGGGCGGGATCGGCGAGCCAACCTTTGGTGAGCTGGACGATCGTTTTCGAAGTGCTATGGAGCATCCGCCTGGGGTAGAGCCTAAGGTCAATTGGTTTGCATTGCAATTTTGGAATATATCACCGCTGCGAGGTCAGCGAGATGAAACAGGAGTGAAAATCTTTTCTGGAGTTACCAATGAACCGATGTTTACGGCTAATGGAAGGTGGCTCTTGAACAATGTCCTCAGGCAACTGATTGACTATAGTGTGCCGTTTGAAGAGGACGACGGGTCATACGGCGAATTTCAGACGACTGCTTGTCTCTCGGTAGCAGCGCTTTCGGCGGTGCTAACAGGAAGATTTGATAGCTCACTGGCTATGGCAGCGGAAAAGAATATGGAAAAACGAGAGCGGAGAAAGCAGGCCGGTACGCTTAAAAGCGGCGAGGACATAGATCGATCGAGGCCACCACAGGAAGAAAGGCCGAGGTTACCAGGTTATGAAGTGACATTTTCTTCGGTTTTGTTGGCGTAACAGGCGCTTGCTGGTCGGGGGGTTATTTCTTGGCTTTGCGGGTAAAACGGCGTTTGCCTTTGGTGGCAGGCGCTTCGGCGAGGAGTTTTTTGGCTTCGTCGTGGGTGATATCTTTGGGCTCTGTTCCCTTTGGAATCTTGGCGTTTTTCTTGCCATCGGTGATATAGGGGCCATAGCGGCCTTTTAACACCTTAATGCCGTCGCCAAAGTCGGCGATATTTTTATCTATTTC
>CAZLLY010000098.1:0-3265 GCA_964560755.1 uncultured Candidatus Saccharibacteria bacterium
TATGACTGTGAATTTGGTGGCGTATAGTGTCAGGTTTCTCGGCCTAGGATCATAGGTATCGATGTAATACTGCGTCACCGTCTCCTTGTGCTATAACGACACTGACGTGCCGATGTAACACGGCGTTGCCTCTGGAAAGCTTGCAAGACAAGCTTTCCCCTCGTCTCCTTGTGTTATAATGTCTATTATCATGAGAGTAACCGAAATTTTTACGAGGACGAGTAAAACTGCACCAGCTGATGAGGTGGCGAAGAATGCGCAGCTGTTGATTCGTGCCGGATTCGTATACAAGGAGATGGCTGGGGTGTATACACTGCTACCGCTCGGCTATAGAGTACTCGAAAAAATTATTGCAATCGTCAAAGACGAGATGGACAAAGCGGGTGGCGTACAGATGAAAACATCAGCATTACAAAGCAAGGAAGTATGGGAGACGACGAATCGATGGGATGATGAGGTGGTGGACAATTGGTTCAAGACTCGTCTAAAGAATGACACTGAGCTAGGTTTATCGTTTACAAACGAGGAAGCTTATTCAAATATCGTCCGTAATTATATAAAGTCGTACAAAGATCTCCCAATTTATCCTTATGATTTTAAGACGATTTTTCGTAACGAGCTGCGTAGCAAGTCGGGTATTATGCGGGGCCGTGAGTTTTACTGGAAAGCACTTTATTCGTTCTCGAGGGACAAAGCTGAACATGACCAGTTTTACGAGACAATGAAAATCGCGTACCATAACGTATTTCGTCGTGTTGGGATTGGTGATAAAACGTACCTGACGTTTGCCTCAGGTGGGACATTTGCAAAATATTCACACGAATTTCAGGCTATTTCGGATGCCGGCGAAGACACTATTTACATTGATGAGGCAAAAGGTATTGCCATTAACGAAGAAGTGTTTACAGACGAAGTGCTAGCTGACTTGGGTGTATCGCGCGACAATTTAGTGCAAAAAAAATCAATTGAAGTTGGTAATATATTTTCATTAGCACATAAGTTTTCTGAGCCGTTTGGTCTGGCGTATACTGATGAGTCTGGAACTGCAATACCGGTATTTATGGGTTCGTATGGCATTGGCGTTACGCGTCTAATGGGTACGATCGTTGAAATGCTTTCTGATGAAAAAGGTATTGTTTGGCCGGAAAATATTGCGCCGTTCAGAGTTTATCTGGTGCAAATTGGTGACGACGCAGCGGTAAAATCGGCTGCTGAGGAACTTTATCATGAACTAGAGAAACAGGGTATCGAGACGTTTTATGACGATCGAACCGATGCTCGTCCTGGTGAGAAATTTGCCGATGCTGATCTGATCGGTATTCCACACCGTGTGGTGATTAGCCCCAAGACTTTGGCCGAGGGTAAGATCGAGTATAAAGCGCGCACTGATGACGAGAGTGTTATCTTGACCAGAGATGAGTTGTTTGCTACACTAGGCACTACTGCCTAGACCTAAGGCGTAACTTCTATAGATTAAAGGAGGATTTGAAATGGCGAAAAAGCAATATGATTTGACGATACACGGCAAACGTGAGCTCGAAAACGAACTGAAAGATTTGGTTGGTAGCCGCAGTGCGATTGCTGATCGTATCGCCGAGGCGCGATCGTTTGGTGATCTGAGCGAAAATGCTGAGTACTCGGCTGCTCGTGAGGAACAGGCGCGCGTCGAGAGCCGCATTGCTGAGATCGAGGAGATTCTATCGAGCGCGGAAATTATCGAGGCCGATAAAACTGATGGTGAAGTCGGTTTGGGTGATACTATCGTTTTAAAATCGGGCCGATCGACAAATGAGTATGTATTGGTCGGTGCGGTTGAGGCTGACCCAGCTAGCGGCAAGATTAGTAATGAGAGCCCCCTAGGCGCTCAACTCATCGGTAAAAAAGTTGGCGACAAAGTCTCTATCGAAACACCAAAGGGCAATAAGACCTTTGAAGTACTAGAAATTAAATAGCCTTTAGCTATTTACTATTGCATAATAATATCCGATATAGATTCTTGTGGTATAGTATTGCAATGAATTATGAAGTAGGAGATAGTATCAAGCTACCAGGTTTTAGTGGTAGCGAAGCGCAGATTTTAATGCAGCTATTAGAGCTTGCAAACCAGGGGGTAGATAACCAGGTTTGGTATACTATTGAACGACAAGGCGGCGTAGCGGGGAGTATCGTAACTGATCTACTAGATTCTCATATGTAGGCCATACCGGATGCGACCAGTATAGCCCCGACACTTGCACACGTTTTCTGGTATCAAGACCATAGGATGCACTAAATAAGGAATCATAAGATATAATAAAGGGACACTATGGAACTACTCACAGTATTATTTTGGACATTGGTCGGCAGCGTATTCTCGCTAGTCGGTGGTATCGCGCTACTCGGTCATAAAAAATTACGCGACGGGGCGATTCGCTACGGTTTGCCATTTGGTGCTGGGGCATTGCTGGCAGCGGCGTTTTTGAGCTTGTTACCCGAAGCGCTTGAGGGTAGCGATATTCATACCGTAATGGTATATGCACTGGGCGGTTTTCTGGTCTTTTTTGTCTTGGAACGCTGTCTAGGGTGGTTTCATCATCACGAATCGCATCACCATGACAAAGTGCATGGCCGGCGCAACAAGACACACCAAGCCCTAGTGATTATTGGTGATACGTTACATAATGCGATTGATGGTGTGGCGATCGGCGCAGCATTCCTCGTCAGTCCGGCTGCTGGTATCGGCACGGCCCTGGCGGTGGCTGCACACGAAATCCCCCAGGAAATCGGTGATTTCAGTATCCTACTCGGCAAAGGTATGCGTCCGCGCAATGTTATTCTGGTCAATCTCTTTAGCGCGCTGGCTACAGTGGTAACCGCGCTAACAACCTACTTGTTGGGCGGTGCGACTGAATTTAATCCTGCCGTATTGTTAGCGGTGGCTGCTGGTTTCTTTATCTACATTGCAGCCAGTGATATCATTCCGGATATTCACGAAAAGTCACGTAGCGAAGGTAATGCACAGTCTATTATGCTGTTCATTGGTGTGTTTGCTATCGGCTGCATTATCAGTCTCACGCCACATAGTCACGAGGCGATAGATCATCATGATGATCGCGAACATAGTGTCGTTCGACCTACGCACGACACGTAGTCATAATGTTTATCGTTCGAAAAAGCTGGAGAATTCTGCTATAATTATATGATATGGCAACCTTACAAGATTTTCGCGATGAGCGACTGAAAAAACTCGAGAAACTACGTGAACTCGGTTTGAATCCTTATCCAG
>CAZLLY010000099.1:0-3247 GCA_964560755.1 uncultured Candidatus Saccharibacteria bacterium
TTGTACGGATCCCACATAATCACATCGACCCAGTTGTCGCCCGGATACATCTGCCCGAGCCGCGTCGCATTGCGCGACAGTGTCCAACCTGCTGGGCAAAAGCCCCACAGGATACCAGGGATATTAAACGTCCGACCATAGTTCACGACGTAGCGGTAAAAATCTATGTATTCCTGCGGGTTAGGACTCGCCGGATTGGCATAGGCCTGAGCATTGTTGTAGGTAATCGGCCCCCACGAGCTCGAATAATCAGCCAGCACATAGGGGTTATCATCCATCTCAACCACCACATCAAAGATAAAGGTCGTGCCGTATGTCTGGGCCATCGTCTTGATACCCGTAAACATCTTGTCGAGCATCGGGTCCATCGAGCCGTTCAGATACTGGGCAAATTTGAACCCGACATAGCGATTACCATCCGCCGGATTGATGTGGTCCCAGCCCAGTGGTGGCATACTGGGGTGCTGTGTGTATTGGTTGTAGCCAAACACCCTGTCACTGAAGGCATAGCGAAATACCCCACCGCGATTGACCAATTGCACTTCCTCGGTAGTTGGCCAGGCCGACCACATATTGCTATCGCGGTAGCGCAGCAGGCCATCGAACTGCCGGCCGAGCGATGATTCCAGGTCCAGCAAATTATTGACACTCGATACATACATGCCCAGCACAAAGCCCTGGCCCGCTGCTGGCAAGCCGGACTTCGGTTTCGCGGCTGCCCTACTCAGTCGTCGCGCTGCAATCGACATCTCATTAATCATCCGCCTGTAAATAATGGACAATCGCCTTCCCATCCGCCCAATCGGTCGAATTCTGCCCCATCCATGACGGATAGCTGCCGGTTGACGGTGGCGTCGGACCCGAGGCCATGACCCGAATCACTTCTGCCGAGGGCCGCGTGGCAGGTGGCGTTGTCCAGACATCATTTGTCCAGTCATACCTCCACACCCAGATTTCCGAGCCAGTTTCGATTAAATCAACACCAGCGCCGTTCCATACGCCAAGTAACGCACTTGACTGAGCCTCCACCGCGTTCCACAGGGCAATCGCACTGTCCGGACCATCGCCAGGACCACTGAGGGCATCGGTAGCATGACGACCAACCCATGTCCCGACTGTATCAACTGTTTTGACACGAGAAATACTGATTTCTGGCAGCGACGGCACTGTCCCCACCGCCTTGCCAAATTTCAGAATAGTCGTTGTCCCGCCAACGTCGCTATTAATTAGCCCCGAGTCCCAAACCGGCGTATCAGAACCGAGCGGAAAGACCGCCCCATGAATCGTGCTGTTGACCGTATCGACCTGTACCTCCCAACGCATCGTCGTCGAAAAGCTAAGAAGGCCCGTCGCTGAGTTGGCAACTTGAGTATTGTTATTGCTAATCAAACGAACCTGTCCGGGCGCACCAGTACCTGCAAAGTTCATACGAGAATTCTGCGCGCCGCCCGACATCTGAGAGCACATCAATGACGCCGATGTCGAAGCCCACGCCGATGGCGTCGTAATGTACGCCCGCATCGTGAACCTTGTCAAGCTAAGACTATTCCATTCGAAATAATCACCGACGCTACTTTGGGGTATGACCGCTCGGTCAAACCCGCTATCAGCTACGACGTTGACAGTGCCAGTGACGAATCCGCCAGCCGCGGCAATTGCGCCAGAATTCCATTCGCATATGGTTGCCATTACGCCGCCCTCTTTCGTACAATCAGCGTTCCGGCTGGCAAGCTGGCCGGGATATCAGCTGCGGTTTGGTTAGCGTTCAACACATACACGGCACCCACCATAGCACCGCCCTGTACCATGCGGCCGTCTTTCCAGCGCACACCCCACATGACATTGGCTGGCGTCAGATGTTCGCTTGTCGTGATATTCGGCGGACTGTTTATACGACGGTCTACCAGTTCGAGGGCCCGGCCGCTACCGGCCGACCCAGTGCCGTCACTAATACCATCACCGGTCGAGCGTATCGCCCGCACCAGTGAATCACCCCAGTTATATGGGCTGGTGCCCCGCATAGCGCCCCATTCGTTATTCCACTGCGTCACGATGCCATTGATGGCAATTTGGGCGATGTCGGGATTATCCGTCGCCAACGCATAGGTGATGTTACGGCTAAATTGAGAACCGCCCGGCACCGTTGACATAGTGACACTAGTGGTAACCTTGCTGTCGAGCGCCGTCTGTAGCCCCGAGATACCAGCAATAGTAGTTGCACCGGCTGGTCCAGTTGCACCCTGTGCACCCGTCGCCCCAGCCTGCCCAGCAGTACCTGTCGCGCCAGTCGCCCCCTGCGTACCTGCTGCGCCAGCAGGCCCTTGAGGACCGGTGGCACCGGTAGCGCCATTTGTTCCAGCAGTGCCCATGGCACCCTGTGGGCCTTCTGGACCACGAACCGTACCTACATCGGTAAAGCTCGTACCGCCCCAAACATGCAGATGGCCATTATCTTCGGTAATATAGCCCTTGCCGGCATCGGCTGGCGTGAGCCCAACGGGAAGTGCAGCAGCGTTCGCCACAGAACCAGTGATAGTGACGCTGGTTCCATCAGCGCCATCGGCACCCGCTTCTCCTTGTGGCCCTGTCGCTCCCTGTGGTCCAGGGACTGTGGAGGGGGTACCAGCAGGACCTTGCGGTCCTGTGGCACCGACTGCACCAGGCTGACCATTAGCACCCGGGGTACCGCTCGCACCGGCAGGTCCTTGAATTCCTTGTGTGCCAGTAGCTCCTGGTTGGCCTGCTACGCCAGCTGGACCCTGGGCTCCGGTAGCACCTTGTGTGCCTGAAGCACCACTTGGACCAATGGGCCCCTGCGGGCCAGTTGCGCCTTGAGAGCCATTGGCACCCTGTGGTCCTTGGGCGCCAGTAGCACCAGGAGTGCCGCCGCCAGAGTTGAGTTTGGCCTGAACTGTAGGAGCAAGGGCAGCTTCAGGGATGGAATTGTCTTTGAGGGTGCCATCTGTCTTGTGGGCGACTGCTAAGTAATCATTGAGAATAGTACCCCAGTTACCTTTGTCTCCTCCAGGGGTTGGTAGTCGTGGCGTCATGATTGGCTTATTGCACCTCCATCGAAGCTTACTATGGGTATCATAGTGGCACTGGCTATACCTCCATAATACTTGTGGTTATGTTGCTTCTATGGTACCCCCCCTGAGGCGTTTCGTCAAGATTTGTAGTACAATATCTCACATGATAGTCGCAATCCAAGGTATCCCCGGTTCATTTCACGACCAAGTCGCCAAAG
>CAZLLY010000100.1:0-3194 GCA_964560755.1 uncultured Candidatus Saccharibacteria bacterium
GCGCGGTACACATAGTTCTTCTCGATGAATGGGATGAGCCCGGCGCTTGAACCAACGATCTGGTTCTCGGCTGCATCAACGTGCGTGATTTCATCGCTATCAACGGTACCTGACTTCAATTTGATACGAGCACTAACGCGGTCTTGTTTGAAAGCACCTTTTGCGTCAGTTTCGACGCCGGCACCGGCGATAACAGCTTGCTCTTCGTCGGCTGCATCGAGGTAGACAATCTCGTCAGTAACTTTACCCTTAACAACCTTGCGATATGGCGTTTCGATAAAGCCATATTCGTTGATACGGGCATAGTTTGCGAGGTTTAGAACGAGGCCGACGTTTGCACCTTCTGGTGTTTCGACGGCACAGATACGACCGTAGTGGGTCGCATGCGCATCGCGGACTTCAAAACCTGCGCGCTCACGGCTTAAACCACCTGGCCCCATCGAACTGAGACGTCGCTTGTGGGCGAGTTCTGAAAGTGGGTTAATCTGGTCCATAAACTGGCTCAGCTGCGAGCTCGCAAAGAACTCACGTACTGCAGCGACAACCGGTCGAGCGTTGATAAGCTGACCTGGCTGAACAGTTTCTAGGTCGCTCATGCTCATACGGTCCTGCGTATTGCGGACCATTCTGAGCAAGCCGATGCGGAATTGGCGCTGAACAAGCTCACCGACCATCTTGATGCGACGGTTAGCTAGGCTATCGATGTCATCTCCTGGTTCTTGGCTGACATTTAGGCGGATAAGCTCGGCAATGATAGCAACGAGGTCTTCAAGCCGCATGATGCGGTTTTCGGCCGTATTTGGCACATCGAGGTTCAGGCGCTTGTTGAGTTTATACCGACCAACGCGGCTAAAGTCGAACCGTTTAAAGTTATAAAACATGTTTTCTAAAAGACTACGAGCGTTGTCAACAGTCGCGAGGTCGCCAGGGCGCAGTCGGCGATATACCTCGATCAATGCTTCTGCATGTCCTTTGGTCGAGTCTTTGTCGAGAGTTGCTTGCAGGTAGCTGTGTTTTGTACGGTCAACGTGTTTGAAAGCTTCGCGCATGCTAGCTTCGGTCATACCTAACGCGCGTAATAGCGTCGAGATAGGCATTTTTCGCTTGCGGTCGATCTTGACGTAGAGCGCACCGTTTGCGGCTGTCTCAAATTCGAGCCAGGCACCGCGGCCAGGTATAACTTTGGCAGAATATACGTTCTGTGTGCCGTGAAGCTCTGCGGTATAAAAAACGCCAGAAGATCGGATCAACTGGCTCACCACGACACGCTCAGCACCGTTAATGACAAACGTACCACGCTTGGTCATCCATGGGTAGTCACCGAGGTAAATCTCTTGTTCTTTTACTTCGCCAGTGATTTTGTTGGTTAGCTCAACGATAGCCTTGAGTGGCGCTTCGTAGCTAACGTTATTTTCCCTGGCCTCATTTTCGGTCATTTTCGGGTCTTCGAAATGATAGCTCTTGAACGTTAGGCTCAGTTTTGTCCCTGTGTAGTCGTCAACAGGACTGATTTCGGCGAGCAATTCCTGCAGGCCTTCATCGACAAACCATTGAAAAGATTTATTCTGGTGGTCTACTAAGTTTGGCAGCGGAGTAGATTGGTCCTGCTGCGTAAAGTAGACGCGGGCCTTAGCCCCAGTACTAGCTGATTTCGCCATACGCGTGTCCCCTTTAAATTAGTCCCCGAGCATCTACATGCATGATCCTCGGGCAGTTTATAAGATGTTTCGTTTTGATGCTGTAACTCTTTATCTTTTACCATAAAGAGCAACTCACTTGGCCTTGGATTACAGTATAGTAAGCCCAAAAAACCAACAACTAGCTTCCAACATCGATTTTTCGAAGCTACCTAATCCCTAGCGTTTTGGTGCTTTACTGACTTAGCGCCGTCATCAGCACAGCTCGAGTTACACTACTTCTTGCTTACTAGTGTACAGATGCCATAGTCAATAGTCAAGCGGTATAACTAAACTCGCTACAGCATACAATAAGTTAGTAAAATAGCCTGTCAATTTGTATTATTAAAGCTCTTCATAATTAGTAGGAAAAATATTCTGCTTTTCCCTGTTCGAGTATATTTCAAAATCCCCGACAGGATCAGTGTGTTTTGGTAGATCGGACCTCATGATTGCATCTAACTCATCTATAATTACGTCGCCAAACCGAACACCTTTCAAGTGTTCAGTGGCTGCAGCCCTCCTATTCACCCAAGCCTGTTGCAAATCTTGCTGGTCAACTACCTCCCCATGATATGCCCTAGATAATGCAATTGCTGCAGCCGTTTTGTCACTCGTCTCCTCATAGTACAGTACAAAAAATGGTCGCTCATTCCAAACCACGCTAAAAATTAGGTTGCTACGATCACCAGGATCACCGACATCTCCTAACGCAGTTACTTCAATGATTGACCTCGTAGTAAACTTTCCGATATTTTTATGTCTACCTAGCAACTGACTGCCTTCTATTGGTCTGAAATAGGAAGTTGGAAAATACGGAGGCAAGACAGTGTCTTCATCAGAAAAATAGGCTCCATTTTTGATGGCGTTTCGTTCAAAATCCCACCGTTCTAGACCATCGTGTACGCCGTGTACCGTTTCTGGGAAATTCGGTTTTCCTGTATTTTGCCTCAAGCCATTAAACCACATGTATAACTTCTGCTAAACTGAAGTATACCAGCACCATTTTGGGTGGAAAATTGATTATGCTTTTGGTGGGGTGGTGATGACTTTGTCGACGAGGCCATATTTTGCAGCTTCGGGTGCTGTCATCCAGCGGTCGCGTTCCATGTCTTCATGGATGGTTTTTAGGTCTTTGCCGGTGTTCTTGGCCATTATATCTTCGAGGAGTTTTTTGACGCGCAGGCTTTCACGCAGGTCGATTTCTTGGTCAGTCACTTTACCACGTGTTCCGCTCGACGGTTGGTGGATCATCACCGTGCTGTTTGGCAACAAGAAACGTTTGCCTTTGGCGCCACTACTGAGCAAAAATGCTGCGGCACTTGCCTGTACCCCGATGCCGACTGTCTGAACGTCGTTGGTTATGTACTGCATGGTGTCATAAATGGCGAGCGCATCGTACACGCTGCCTCCGGGGCTGTTTATGTAAAAATATATGTCTTTTTTGGCGTCTTCGGCCTGCAAAAACAGCAGCTGTGCAACGATAAGGTTGGCCGACGCCTCATTGACATCGCTCCC
>CAZLLY010000101.1:0-3112 GCA_964560755.1 uncultured Candidatus Saccharibacteria bacterium
GCATCTCGTTTACACCGAGAGGGTCGGGGGTTCGAGTCCCTCATCACCCACCAAATAAATAGAGTCTGCCGTAAGGTAGACTCTATTTATTTGGTAAGCTGGCGCAGGGCTCGAACACACGACCCTCTCGGTAGAGAGGTCGGGGCGAGAGCCGCCTGTGGCGGGTCGCAGGAGAACTTTACTGATTTGAAGCTATGCTTCAAGCAAGTAAATTCTGGTCTCGCCGAAGGTGAGTCGAGTCCCAATTAGCGATCATGAAGCTTGGCCACAAGATTTTTATTGCCTAAAGAGTTGGGACACATCCTGTCAGTACTAACCTTCACTTTTAAGGCAGAAGTTGCGTGCTGACGGAACGTCGGTCGAGTCCCAGATTCTTAAAAGAATTAACTTATTCAGATTTACGCGTTACTGCGCAGCTTTGACACCGTTATCAACACAAACCCAACCGCCAAAAAAACTAACCCAATACCTTGTAACAAATTAATCTTTTCCTTAAAGATGAAGTAGCTAAGCAGCGTCGACATAAAAATTGCACCGCCAAATACTATCGGCGTGACGATGCCAACAGGGTTAGCGTGGAATGATTTATTCAAAAACACAGTAAAAACCGCAATACAAACCCCGCCAAGGGTGGCATAGATGATACCTATCCGGTTATCAGTGAGCATTTGTTTAGATGCTGATGGCAACAATACGGCTATGGGAAGCAATGCTGAAATCACATTTGTCACAGCCGACACCACTACAGAATCCGCCGAGCGCGCAGCTGCGACTCCGAATAATAACGCGGCAACATAGGCAATTAACGCAACAAATAGATACACCATATTTTCTAGTCTAACAGCAGGCAAAAACGTAAGCAACAAAAGCCACCTAAATTTGCTCAAATCGTCGTTTTTTGCTATACATAATAGGTAATGGGTAAAATTATTCCAACGAAGCCAATTTTGGTACTACTGTACGGCATGCCTGGTGCGGGAAAGACGTTTTTTGCACGCCAATTATGTGATCAGATGCAGGCTGCACATCTACAAGCCGACAGAATCCGTAGCGAGCTTTTTGAAAGCCCAACCTACAATAAAGAGGAAAATCACATCGTGTCGAGTCTAATGGGCTATATGACGGGCGAGTTCATGCAGAGTGGGGTTAGCGTCGTTTTTGATGTGAATAGCACTAGAGCGCCACAACGAAGGATGCTGCGTAACCTCGCAGCCAAATACAAGGGCGAGACGGTCCTGGTTTGGTTCCAGCTCGACCCTGACACTGCATTTCGACGTGCCGCCAAACGAGACCGCCGCAAGGCTGATGATCATTTTGCACAGGAAATGACTCCAGCCGCATTTCGCGCCGCACTAGCAGGCATGCAAAACCCAGATACCAGCGAACCTTTTGTAGTAGTCAGCGGCAAACACGTGTTTAACATGCAGAAAAATGCTTTCTTCCGTGAGCTACGCCAACGCAGGCTCTTGCAGAGTGCCGAGGCTTCTGAACAAGTCTCAAAGCCGGGGCTTATCAACCTTGTGCCAAACCCTGCTGCTGGCCGTGTCGATATGTCGAGACGTAATATTAACATCCATTGATAGCAATCCCACATGAAAACTGTCGAATTTCCTGATATTGGGTCTGTTAAACTTGTGAAATCCTCGGGTAGTCGAAGTATACGACTGTCCGTAACGATGTCGGGGGTGCGCGTTTCAATGCCAAGATGGATGCCCTATCTGATGGGAGTTCAATTCGTTGAACGTCATGCGGAGTGGCTTAAGAAAGAACTAGCCAAACAGCAACGCGAATCGCTATACGAAGGCCAAAAAATCGGTAAGCTACACCATCTGCATTTTGTTGTTGTTCCGACAGACGAGTCACTCACGAGCCGTGTAACCGCAACAAAAGTCGACGTCAAAATACATAGCACAATGTCTCCACTTGACCGACCAGTCCAAGAGCGTGCCGAAAAGGCAGTCCACCGGGCCCTCAAAAAGGAAACGCTGCAGTTGTTAACCCCACGATTAGACCGCCTCGCAGCAGAGTTTGGTTTTACTTATGCCGATCTGGCCGCAAAACAGCTGAAACGTCGCTGGGGCAGCTGCGATAGCCATAAACACATCGTCATTAACTTTTTCCTCATGGACCTACCCTGGGAACTCATAGACTACGTGTTACTACATGAACTGACCCATACCGAACACATGAACCACGGCGAGCATTTTTGGAACCGGCTCCAAGAAGTATGTCCGAGGGCGCTTGACCTCAAAAAACAGATCAACCAGTATCGACCAATCATCCAAGACAATTAGGCCCGTAGGTCGAATTGAGGACCATGAGTTACAGAACTATAGAATAGAATCTACACCGACTCTGTCGGTAGTTATTACTAGTTTCCTGCGTCCGCATGGATGACGATAGTTCTGGCTTTAGCCTTACTGCTAACACTCCAAACCGCCCACTGTCATTCAGAACGAAGTGAAGAACCTTCCCATAGTGGTATTACGGATTACAAGATCCTTCGACTACGCCTATGGATGACAGTGCGGGAAATGGAGCGATTGCGTATCAGCACGAAGTGACATAGTATCCGTTCTTAATTCTGCAATTCAAAATTCTTAATTCACGTTTCTCGCCTCCGAGAAGATCCTTCGCTAACGCTCTCGATGACAACACATGAAAGGAGATGTTTTTAAAGTCACGAAGTAGCATAGTTTCCACGCTTAACTCATAACTCATGTCTCTTGACTCTATGAGACTGCATAACGTAAGTGCATTCAACGCTTGTTTTCACCGACAATATCGTGCAATAATAGCGGTAATGCTTGTTGACGAAAATGCCGTATCAGGGCACAACTCAGTAGAACACGAGCGGCTAGTTAGCCTCATTGGTAGCATGGCCGATGGTGTTCTCGCGGTTGATAAAAATATAAAAGTCGTGCTGTACAATGGTGCCGCACTCAGCATTCTGGACGTCAACTCAACCCTACAAGACAAGAAATTAAACGAAGTTTTGACACTTTGCGACGCCAATGGTCAACCCGTAGATGTTAACCACCTCGTCCGTTCATGCACAACGTCGACATCTTCTAGGGACATGCTTTTAAAATATACGGATGGAAGCAAGGCG
>CAZLLY010000102.1:0-3106 GCA_964560755.1 uncultured Candidatus Saccharibacteria bacterium
AATTCTTCATCGTTGTTGATTGTGCCGGCGAACCCCTCTACAAACTGATAAACACCATAGAAAAAAGCGACCATCAGGTCACTCTGCTTGGCGAATACAAAGCCGCGTAGGGAGCCTTACCCCCGTTGCTCGATGGTGGCGCGCTCCACCCCCTTGCCCTTACAAAAACGTCACGTCCTGTGCCCTCCATCCACTGCCATCCCAACGAAAGTGTGTATACGCCACGCCAGGTTCGGCCGCCGGGCCGATTTCTACTGCCGCCGAGTGGAACGCGATGTCGTCGTAGGTGATGGCAGTTGATACAACCGAGCTGCTGAACCCGAAGCGCAGTTCGTTAATCGCACTATTAGATAACGTCGCGGTAGTGCCGGTATATTGCGTATCAGTATCGCCCTGATAGGCGCGCAGCGACACAGCCGCACCGTTCACCACCAACTCGAACCGTACCAATTGGTTGAGCGGTATGACCGTGCCTGTCCAGAGTGTCGAGCCAGCCGCGTCGTCGCGCAGGCGCAAATTGCCGCTTGCGGTCATACGTACCGACCATCGGTCACCCGATGACAGACCATTTGCCAGATATATTTCCGATGGTGAATAATCGCCAAATGTCTGATACCAACGCACTGCATATTGCGATAATGGCGCGCTATCGAGCGGCCACCAGTGGACGCGTTTGACGCCCGCTGCATCTGGCAGGAGTATGCGTGGTGACCTGACACCGGACTCAACAATCGTCAGCGACCCGGTGACGGTACTAAACGCCGTATCGCCAGTCCCGGCCGACGATGTGGTGAGCGCTCCGGCGCTAAGTCCGTCGCCTTGCCACTTGCGGCTCACCCCTGGCTCTGGCTCGTTATCTTCCTCCACCGGCCCGATAAATGTTGCTGTGTTTGCCACAGCAAAATCATCACCAGTTTCACCAGTCGTTGCCATGCTGCTATGATGACCAAAACGAATCTCATCCAGATTGCCCGCCGTCACAGTGACGGTTGACGATAGTAGCGCCGTGGTCGAATCGCCCTGGTACAGCGCGACGGTCGACGCCCCATCGGCCTGACCGGTGAGCTCTATGCGGTAGACTGTCCCGGCTTCGATGGCGTTTGTGCTCGGCGAAAACACGGCCGCAGTAGCAGAACGATATCTGAGATATCCAGAGGAGTTAATCTCGACTCGGAACAGGTCGCCACCGCCAGAATTCAGCCCTACCAAAATCCCCCAGGTTGCACCTGGCAAGCTGGCGACACTAAAGTAGCGCCGGACGGCCCAGGTCGTCAAGTTGCCCAAAGCGTTCCAGCGTAAATTATGCGCTGCACTGGTGCTCGGCCAGGTAATTTGGGGTGAACGCGTACCATCTGCTGTCACCGTAAATGTCCCGCCACCATTGATTGAGCTAAAAGCCGTATCGCCTGTGCCAACGGTGCCGGTTGTGAGGGTTGTCGGGCTCAGTCCATCGCCGCTCCATGTTCGTATCACTGCCATTACTAGACCTCCTGTTCGTATATCTTTAGGCTATGGATTATCATTTCTGACTCCATCCATGAACCATCTGGTTCGGTCGCCTCGCTCCCGCCAATTTGCAGCGTGACACGTGGGTACCAGGTGCGCTCCGGCACCTCAAAGTACGTCGCGTACCACTCTGGCAGCGGTCCGATACGCAAGGTGCCATTCCACGACGGCGTTCCACCATCCCAGCAATACGTACGCACGCCATCGCACAGAAATTCTATCCGATTCTGCGTTTTGATAACCGTATAGGTGTGCGGGGCAGCCGGGTCAGGGTTCGGCAACATGCTGTATTTCAAGAACGAGTTGACGCTCCGTGGCGACAAGCTGTAGTCACGATGGAGTGCCACTGAAAAGTCAGGTCCTCCCCGATTTGGCCAGTCGTAGGGCCACGTTTCACACACATCAATCTCACCGTGCGGCGAATTCAGCGGGCGAAACCATAGTGGCGCCGGCCACATACCCGGCTCAATCGGCAAGGTCGCGGTCACATCGGCCCGGAAGTAATTGGGCACGACGATCTCGTCGCCAGTGTAATCACCCGAGGTATACGGCCGATCGCCGCGGTTCTCGCGCCTGCCGATGACCCGCAAGCCTTCGGGGCTATGGACGATATTATCGGGGTGATTGTAGGAATTGTCATTCGACTGGGTTTCTTGGCGGGCGTTCCATAGGCCGTCATCGGCTTGAAACGTCGACGAGTAAATCGTCCGCCAGCCGGCAAGTTCATCACCATCACCATAGGGAACTATACCCCCCGTGTTGAATGACCGCCAGCCGCCAGCTGTCGCGTGGTAGCTTTCTTTTAAATCCGCCATCAGACCACCTCGGCGTCACGTATCCAGATATCTTTGCCGACTTCTGGTGCCGATGGCGGTGTCGTTTCATTACCACCAACCCAAATGACCGTATCGGCCGCCGGGCGTGCCGGCCATGATGTTGTATAGTACGCATACTGTATTTGTGGTGGCTTATTAGTGATCTCATCCCAGGTTGCCGAACCTGTTGGCTGGCTATTCACCCATTTAGCATTTGTTGCACTGTAGGTTAATACCTGATTATCCTGAGGGTTGGAGAGAACTGTGTCGCTACCTGCCCTAATACTTACTTCTACTTCATCGCCTAGCATGAGATTTCACCTCCAGAGAATTAATAAAGGTTTGCTTATGGTTACATATTCTATGGTACCCCCCTTGTGGTTTTGCGTCAAGATCCAGCTAGATTATAATGGGTTAACTTTGACATCAATGTCGGCTCAAACCATTATAATAGCAGGCAGGTAGCTCAGGCTTCCTAAACTATCCACCTACATCATAAAGCGGTTCTGAAGACTATATCTCTGTAGCGCCGTCTAGATCATCAAGGCTCGTAATCAGCACATCACGTGGCCGCGAGCCATCAGCCGGGCCAATAATCCCCTGCTCTTCCATCTCCTCGATAATACGTGCGGCGCGTGCATAGCCAATACGGAGCTTGCGCTGCAGAAGCGAAGTTGAAGCCTTGCGAGTCTCAATCACTACTCTCGCGGCATCACGGAACATATCGTCGCCACCCTCACCGTCAAAGTCCATTACCACACCACCCTTACCGTTCAACTGAACAG
>CAZLLY010000103.1:0-3092 GCA_964560755.1 uncultured Candidatus Saccharibacteria bacterium
TCCTCTTGGCCGCGTGGCGGCTTCTTACGATCATATTGCTGGTGCTCTTGCGGCGACGAGTCTTGAAACCAAGCGTCTTCTGACCCCAAGGAGTACGAGGCGCTTTAGCCATACGGTGACGTCCACCGTCACCACCACCGTGAGGGTGGTCGACTGCGTTCATAACAACACCACGAACAGATGGACGTTTGCCCAAGTGTCGGTTGCGGCCTGCTTTACCGATCTTGATATTCTGATGCTGTTCGTTGCCAATAGTACCAACCGAAGCTGTGCACTCTAGGTTTATCAGGCGAACTTCGCCACTTGGCAATCGAACTTGGCCGTAAGCACCTTCTTTTGCCATAAGCATTGCGCCGTTACCAGCACTGCGTACCATCTGGGCACCGCGCCCTGGCTGGATTTCGATAGCGTGGATCGTTGTACCGACGGGGATACTTTTGAGTGGTAGGCGGTTGCCCATCTCGATAGCTGCATCATCGCGGGCAATGATCTTTTGCCCCTGTACCATGCCGTTTGCAGCCAAGATGTAGTGATACACGCCTTTGCTGTCTTTGACACGAGCGATGCGGGCACTTCGGTTTGGATCGTATTCGATATGCTCGATAACGCCCTCACCGATGAAACCAAAGTTTACCTGACGATAAAACTTCTTGGCGCCACCACCTTGGTGACGCGTTGTAATGCGCCCCTGGTTGTTGCGACCGTTGCCACGTCGTTTGATGGTAATGAGAGAACGAAGAGGTTTCTTTGTCGTGATGGCATCGAAATCCTGGCTGCTCATACCGCGGCGACCTGGAGTCGTTGGGTTATATTGTTTAATCGCCATTATTTAGTCTCCTTTGCTGATTTCTTAGCGGGAGTTTTCTTGTCAGCCTTGTCAGTCTTTTTAGACTTTTTGTCATCTTTCTCGGCGGCTTTCTTGGCGTCTTCGATTTCTTTTTCCTCAGCGGCAAAGAATGGAAGATGGCTGCCTTCTTTCAGGGTAACGTATGCCTTGCGAACAGATGCAGTAACGCCTTTGCGGTTGCTCGAGCGTTTGCCTGAAGTGTTGATGATGCGCTTGACTTTGCCCTTGCGGTTAACGATACGAACTCTGGCAACTTTGACGTCAAACTGTGTTTCGACGGCTGCAGCAATTTCGTTACTGTCAACACCAGTAGGCACATCGATGGCGTAGGTGTTGTTGGTCTGACTTAGACCAAATGATTTTTCACTCATTCGTGGTTTCAAACTATGCATTATTTGTCACCTCCCAGCCATTCTTCTACTTGTTTAACAGCATCGCTAGTCAGGACAATAGAATGCGCATTCATAATATCGAAAACATTTAGGTATTTCGCATTGACCAACTTGACTTCTGGCAAGTTGCGGCTAGCGCGAACGAGCTCATCGGTCTTGTCGACAACAACAACGAGTGCGCTTCGCTCAGTACCGATTTTGGTCATTAGTTTAGCGAACTCAGCTGTTTTGCCTTCTTTGGAGGCTAGCTTTTCGATAACAACAACTTTATTGTCATCGGCAGCAATGCTGAGCGCTTGACGCAGAGCAACTCGTTTAGCAGAGGTCGAAAGTTTCATCGTGTAGTTCTCGTGGCCAGTAGGACCGAAAACGATACCACCGCCGCGCCAGATTGGGTTGCGTGATGAACCAAATCGTGCACGACCGGTGCCTTTTTGCTTCCATGGCTTGCGTCCACCACCACTGACAAGTCCACGTGTTTTTGTGACTGCGAGGTTTTCGCGGCCAGCAGCGAGGTACGTCTCGTATGCTTGCTTTAGCAATTCGTGGTTTTTAACCTCTACGCCAAACACTTGTTTAGGGAGTTTAGCTGCGGTAGCGGCTTTTGTGCCACTGGCTGTATATGTCTGAACCGCCATCTTATTCTTCTCCCTTCAAAATTACGATGCCCTTGCGTGGGCCAGGAACGGCACCAGCGACACCAATAAAGCCTTTTTCAGCATCAACGAGTGCGATTCGTAGGTTTCGAACCGTGACTTGCTCGTGACCAAGCTGACCGGCCATCTTTTTACCCTTCAAAATGTGCTGAGGGTACATAGAACCGATAGAACCAGGGCGGCGGTAGCTGCGGCCACCGTGCGTCTTGCGACCGCGGTGGAAGTTGTGGCGGCTGATCGTGCCAGCCCAACCTTTACCATTGCTGGTACCAGTGACATGCACGACGTCACCAATTGAAAAGACCTCTGCGTTGATTTCTGTCCCAACTTTGAGGTCTTCTGTTATTTCTGGTACGCGGAATTCGCGAATAATGCGCATCATCTTACCAGCCGACTTTAGATGGCCTGTAAGAGGTTTGCTTGTTTTGCCTTCTGCCGCTGACTCAGCACCGATTTGAACAGCCGTATAGCCGTCTGTGTCATCGGTTTTGACCTGTGTAATAACACAGGGACTAGCGGAAAGCAGGGTGATAGCTTGAACAGTACCGTCTTCTGCGATGGTACTCGTCATGCCAACCTTTCGTGTGATAAGTGCTTTCATAGATCTCTTGCGTGTTACGTAAACGTTTTGCCGCAGTACCCGCTTTTCGTATCTGTTATCTCGCTAGACAACACGTCTCGAAATGAGCCGATTCATTTGGCGTATCGCTTGCGCTTTACGCTTTCCCTTTATTGTTAATTTAATATCTGATACGAACTTTTCGGCTATAAAACGATTGTTTGTAGCTTGTACATTGATACAAAAATTTGGTGGTGGCTGGTTTCTACCCCTGTTATTTTGCAGAGCGGACCTGTCTCACATCACCAATTCGTATAACCGAAATTGTTTGTACTCGTGACAGATTACCACGAGTCAACGTCATCTGTCAACATGTTGCGTATTTTACAATTCACGTTGTATGACTGCTTATACAGCTTCGGAGGATATTTCAATACACTCAATAGTCTACGCACTCTAAGTAATAACCAGTAGTTTTCTAACTATAAGTCTTCTTTACTGCCTAGACCAGTACCTACAAGTTTACAAAGAGACCATATGGCGCAATATAACCAAACAGCGCAGCACATACAAGTACAGCGTACTCTATTTTGCGATCAACACGGAAATACTCGTGTGTGGTAAAAAGCAGCCCTACG
>CAZLLY010000104.1:0-3075 GCA_964560755.1 uncultured Candidatus Saccharibacteria bacterium
CCCTCTATCGGTCGGAAGACAAATTTGATTCGCATTGCGGCTGGCCGAGCTTTGATGATGAGCTGCCAGGTGCCGTAACGCGCACGCTTGACGCTGATGGGCGGCGTACCGAAATTACCTGCGCTCACTGTGGCGCTCACTTGGGGCATGTATTTGAAGGCGAGCACCTAACCGCAAAAGATCTGCGCCACTGCGTCAACTCTATATCGATGAAGTTTATCCCGGCTGCATAATTATTGCAGGCTGGCTTTTGGCAAAGACACGCCACTTGGCCGGGCCGGACAGCCGGCGGAACTAGCTGCAGCATATGTGTTCCTGGCCAGCCAAGAGTCGAGCTATGTATCAGGCGAGGCGGTAGGTGTGACCGGCGGAAAACTACGATAATCTTGGCGCCATTGGCCATAGATTAGCCCATGGGCTATAATGATGTATAAGTAATGTGGGCGTATAGATATAAACAACCAAACGGGTTTACTGTAGTTGAGCTGCTTATAGTGATAATAGTAGTCGCTATCTTGACCGCAATCGTCACAGTAGCGTTCCGCGGCGTGCAGCGAAACGCAGCCAACTCAGTGACTATGGATACGATAAAGAAAGTGAGCGATGCGGTACGTGTACAGCGCACATTCAATCATGATGCGCCTGCGGCCATACCGACTGATGTTAAAACGCCAGATAGTGTAAACTTAACGCTAACTATGGTAAGCGGCGAGCACTACAGCGGGCTTTCCCCGGTGCAAAATGGCGTATTGTTCCATAAGATATGCACCGAACTAATCGCTGATCCCCAATATTCGGTAATTCATGCCCGCGAAGGCGGCGGTACAAGCAGTGTAGTAATGCGCTGTGATGATAGCATAGCGGCCAATAAACTACAGATTACAGGCTGGGATAGTAAAAACTGGATGACACCGGTGACACAGAGTGCTATCCAAAGCTATATCGATAGCGTCCCGTACGATAGCTGGTGGACAGATAGGCAAACAGTAGTTCGTGGATTCTATATGGCGTTGATGACGCAATATGCGGCGCGTGGCGGCAGCTGGCCAATTACGTCGTTTTGGGACCCACGGGCGAACCAATGGTCGGGCGTGCCCAAAGAAGAGCTGCCGGCTCCTGACGCAACCGATCCTAACAACTATTGCCTGGCCGCGACGCATCGTAAATATACCGACATCGTCTACCATGTCATGGGAACTGTAGGGGCAGTACAGCCTGGCGGTTGCTAGCAATTGAAAACGCCATTCCTCTTATGGTATAGTAGGGTACATAACGACAGAGAGTAGGGATAGGGAGATACGGCATGGATATGGGACCTTTTGGTGCCTCGCGATCAACGAGTAGCAGGGGTAGCGGTGCGGCAACGAGGCGTGAGCCTGCGCCAGCCCGTACTGGCAGCAGTGAAGTTGCTCATGAGGAGCAAGTGGCTCATCGTGCTGCGGCAGCCACTCCTCATACTGTTACAGCAAAAAAGCAGCCAAAGCAAAAGAAGAGCTTCAAATGGGTAATTATCGCGGTAGTCGTGCTGGCTGTAGCGGCGGGCGGCTGGTTTGCGTGGCAGAAGCTGGCTACCGCAGATAGTGGTATCGAGAGTAGCAAGTACCAGGCAGTATTTTTTACGGATGGCCAAATATACTACGGTAAACTTACTGTCCTGAACGACCGTCAGTACAAGCTGACGAATGTGTTCTATATCTTATCGCAAAACGAAAACAAAACGGCAAACGCTGATGGCGATACAGCTGAAACGCAGAATAATGCGCAGCTGATAAAGATGGGTAATGAACTACACGGGCCGGAAGATGCCATGATGATCAATCGCGATCATGTATTGTTTTACGAGAACTTAAAGCCAGACGGCAAAGTTACTCAGACGATTAATCAATACAAAGATAATAAATAATTCCCTAGCTATAGACGCCACAGGTATCAAGTGCTGATAAGGTGCCGCTTTGGAGTGTCTTGCCCCCGTGCAGCCGTATATTTGCTGCGGGGTGGATGGATTCATAGATGGTAGTAATATCGGTGATGTTGGAATTAATACCGCTAGTATCATCGAGGGTAAGTGATATCCAGATATAGCGCCCGGTGCCATAGGTACCGATGCAAGGGCCTTCGGGTGACGGCGGCCGTCCAACATTGTAAGACGAGCCGAACACACCGTCTTCGCCCGCAGTGCGATAGTTGATTTGCAAAGCACCACCCGGCAGCGTGCCGTTGTAAGTGATGCCAGTAAACTTATTTAGCTCACCAATATCAACGACTGTACTATAGCGCGCCACACGCGGAATAGTAGCCAGTGGCGCAGAACGAGTGGTTGCTAAGTAGCTACCACTATTTTGGGCTGGTAGGTAAATATAACCGTTATATATCACGACATCTGCATAATAGTAGCTGCCTGGCGAGGTAGTGTGCTGCCATTCACCCAGTGTACCGTTGGGGTTAATTGGCGCATACTGGGCGTCGCCACGCGGGGTGTTAGATGCGGTAGAGTTAACACCGCCCATCACATACATGTAGCCATTGTAGGCGACTAAGGCGTGGTTGGCACGACCCAAATGATAGCCTTGCGTATATTGCCATGATCCTATGCTACCATTGGAATTAATCACGGCATACTGGACATCATTTTTGCCGTTGGCATCTTCACCACCCGACATGTATAGGTGGTCGCCATAGGCCGAACATTGGATATTGGAGCGCGGCCCAGTAAAGTCGGGGGCGGTTTGCCAGGCACCGATAGTGCCATTGCTATTTTGCAGCGCATAGCGCACGCTCACATGGTCGGTACTGCCATCCCAGCCACCCAGGCTATAAATGTAGCCATTATACGCCACCATGCATACGCCCTGTCCGCCGTTGTATACATTACTGCCCGCCGACGCCCAAGCACCTAGGCTGCCATCGTTATTGATACGGGCGTACTGAATATCCTTGTAGTAGGGGCTACCACCTGAATTTCGGCCACCTATAATATACATATAATCATTCATGGCGGCAGCGGCATGAGTGGCACGAGGAGTGGTAAAGCTGCTGGTGGTTTGCCAAGCGCCTACGGTACCATCGTTATTGAGC
>CAZLLY010000105.1:0-3056 GCA_964560755.1 uncultured Candidatus Saccharibacteria bacterium
ACGCTTTCGGCCAGGTCGCCGACTGTTTTACCCTGCTCGCCTGCCACGCCCGCATCAACGACGACAGCGCCTTGTTTTAGTTTCTCTGGAGTAATGAGCCCATGTTTGCCGGTTGCGGTGATGACAATATCACCACTCAAGATAACTTCGTCGGGATTCGGCGTCTTGCTGCGTACGACGGTCACGGTATTTCCACCAGAAAGCAGCATGCGTTCCAGTGGCTCGCCGACGAGTTTGCCGCGGCCAACAAGCACGATATGTTTGCCTTTGAAATCGACATTGTACCCGGCGAGTAGCCATAAAATCGCCATCGGTGTGGCTGGCTCATATATCGCCGCATCACACAGCCCATCAACATCTTTGGACGGCGGGATCATGTTGACGATGGTATCGGTTTCGTCTGGGTTGTCTAAAGGCAACTGCACGATGATACCGTGCACCGTTTGATCTGCCGCGAGCCGTTTGAGCAAATCTGGTAAGTCGGGCTGTTCGACGTTATAAATATCGACCCCCACGCCGATATCTTCGCCGTAGCGCTTTTTCATGCGCATGTAAACTTGGTTGGCATGGTGGCTGCCGCACGAGACGATCGCGAGTTTAGGCTCTACCGCATTGCCCTGTCGGAGGCTTCGTACTTCTTTGGCCTGTCGTTCTTTGATAAATCCTGCTAATTCTGATCCGTTGAGTAATTTCATGCCAACATTGTAACAACTTACCGTATGCATGGCCAAAAAATACTTTATTCTACCCGATAAGCCTGCTATGATGACACTAGAAGGTTAACGTAAGGAGATACAATGGACAATCAAGCACCACAAGCACCTCAGGCACCTGCACAGCAGCCAGCTGGCGAGCAAAAAGATTTTATGGTAGCTCTTTTGCTATCAATATTCGCAGGTTCACTCGGTATCGACCGTTTTTACCTAGGATATGTTGGACTTGGTATCGTTAAACTGCTGACCGCCGGTGGTTGTGGTATCTGGACATTGATCGACATCATTATGATCGCAATGGACAAATTGCCAGACGCAAGTGGCCGACCTTTGAAGAAACACTAGACCGAAAAAAAGTCTACAAAATGAGCACTCCTATGTGGGTGCTCATTTTTAAATGCGGTAAAATGCATATCTGTTAAAAACAGCATCCCAGGTAAATTATACTTTTTTCTGTCGCTGACGCCAAATAGCAACTGCATCACTCGCTAGCAGTACCAGGACCGCAAAAAAGACGGCGAAAAATAATTTGTTTTGGTGCCAGGCGCCGAGAATATCACCCTCGAGCAACTTATGGTATGCCCGGGTCATACCGATGGACGGAGACGGAATGCCTAGATGACTCCAGATAGAAAGATTGACTGACCAATGCGGGAAAACGAATAAAACAAACAGCGTAATAAGTATGAAAAACAGCCATCGCCCACGCGGAGTAGCGAGGCCGAGCGTTTCCCAAACAAGCTTCGGAATAGACATGCATACATATTCGCATACACAACACTTGCCGTAAACAGTGACGTACGCGAGAATCTGGCCTCTGGGTATCTGCATACACTGAGTGGAAACACGTGTTTAAAGATGCATTTGAACTAATACCAATGCATTTTTGTTTGTACCGTCACCTCGGTAAATTGTCCCTCGTCACGCCAGAGTTGACGTGCTATAGTTTGAAGTATAACTAAGGAGACATCGATGTACCCTACCAAACCAAATAGCGATAAGCACGTTCTGGATGCAAACCCAATCCCCGCAGCAGGGTTAGGCGCGGCCAACCTTCTAAAACACAATACACGTTCGTTTTTAGCCGCTGTCTGTATGCAGCTGCTAGCGCCTGCCATGGGTGTTGTATGGCTACTGGTTTGGTCAACAAAATTTGACACCGCAAAACAGATCATCGAAGCCACCAGGCAGGATTTTTATTGGTTGGCGGTAGGTTTTGTCATAATGGTGCTAGTAGGCATGGTTGCATCACTGGCACTTGACCGCATTTTGCTCGTCGGTAGCCGCGACAAACGGATCACCCTCAGTGAAGCTATGAGCTTTGGCCTATCCCGACTGCCTGCCGTTATCGTCATCGTTGGCCTGTTTTATATTGCCCTTGGGCTGCCGGTGGTCGGCATTATCTGGCTGGCAATACACGGCTCGTTGTGGTCGTTGCTGTGGTTCATCCCGCTCCTACTTGTGTACGCCATCGTGACGTTCCTAGCGGCCCCAGCACAGTTCATATTGGTCGATGATGGTTCGATAGCAAACCCAATTACCATTTTGAAAAAGCTAAGTGGCCTATGGAAATACGGTTTTTGGACGCTCGCAACCTATGCACTACTCACGAGCTTTGTAGCTGGCGGTGCAGGCTCAGGGCTAGGTAACATACCAAACATCCCTAATCTTTCGTCTACACGTTCTAACAACACCCAGAAAACAGAGGAGTCTACGACGCCGCAGTATGACTCCAATTACTATACAAATCCTACTCAACAGACCGATATGACCGATTCTCAACAAGAGTCTACTGACACCAATTCGGGTCCAGTATACGTCCCACCTGTACCTGGTGACGCTGAATCTCCAAAGTCATTCGCCGATGAACTTTCTGGCGTAAACTTGAACATCTGGCGATGGGGTATCGGCATAGTTTCAGCGATATTCTTGCTCCCTATTGCGATAGCCGTTGCTCATGGCTCGATTTTGGCGGCTGGTTTTGCGCTGACCTACGACAAAGTCAAAAAGTTTGTTCCAAAATATTAGTCCCCAAACTTTTCTATCGTACCCCTGTTGCAACAACAGGGGTACCGTGGTACAATCGTTATCGTTCACCCATGGGCCAGTAGCTCAGCTGGTTGGAGCGTTGCCATTTTCGCGCAGAATGTCGGGGTGAGAGCCGCCAGTGGCGGGTCGCAAGGCAATCTTCACCGAAAGGCTGTGCATTTCTGGCAGAAGTTACGGGCCTGCCGAAGGTAGGTCAAGTCCCTAGATTTGAACCTGTCAGTACTTTATAATATCCCCTATGGGCCAGTAGCTCAGCTGGTTAGAGCGTCTGCCTCTTAAGCAGAATGTCGTGGG
>CAZLLY010000106.1:0-3043 GCA_964560755.1 uncultured Candidatus Saccharibacteria bacterium
GACCAAACAGTACAATAATCCGTCATTCGACATTGGTGGCATACTAATTATGAGGCTATCCACTATAAAACCCGACTGTCGCCACAAGTCTCAGGGATTTACACTTGTAGAAGTGACCCTGGTTGTATCTATTATGCTTGTTGCTATTCTGCTGCTCTTTAATGTTATGTGGTCAATGCTGAGCGACGGTACTGCACAACGCGAACAGCTTATCATGACCTACGACAGGCAAACGGCTATGAATATCATCGAGAACGATATTGCGCTTACCTCTCGCTTTTTGCCCACACTTGATAGTGGACTGACCGATCCTTATTTGCCCACAAGTAATGGTGGTGTATGGTCATACAAAGGAGACTCTTCAACAAAGCGCTACCTGCTGCTACGTTCTTATAGCACTACCCAAAACCCACTCTCATCTACGCGAGAACCGGTATTTATTGATGGCGGCGGCGACTGTAATACAACTGATAAGTATTTCAATGCTATCCAACGCTATAACACCATTTATTTTGTAAAAAATAATAACCTATACCGGCGACGCGTCGTCGACACCGCCACCGCAACCTGTGATCCTCAATACCAAAAAACCAGCTGTCCGTCAGCGGCCGATCTTGGCGCCGCGCAAAGTAGTAGTTGTGGCGCAGACGATGAGCTATTAGTGGGCAACGTAACAAACTTCGGCGTCGATTACTATGCGAGCAGATCAACGGATACCAAACTAGATGTCTACACAACTGGCGCGCTCCCAGACCTTGTTTCTACCGCTCTTGACGCAGAGATAACGCTTGTCGTTTCTAAAAAAGCAGGCGGCAAAACAATCACCTCTCAATCTACGCTGCGAATATCTAAACTCAATCAGGATCTATAGCTATGAAACAACTTTATGATGCAACGACGAAAAAAACACGCGAAGGCTTTACACTCCCTGTCATCCTTATCGTTAGCATGGCACTCCTCACAGTTGGGCTGTCGATGATGCAAAACTCTTCTTCTATCGCCGATAGCTTAAACGACCAATACTATAACCGCATTTCGCAGGAGGCGGCCGAGGCAGGGATAGCATATGCGAATTTCTGTCTGAGGGACAATGGTTACCAGCAAACCTGGGGTCCTACGAACAGCAAGCCCAACCTCACGCAATCTACTGATTGTTTTGGTAACGAAATCTCCACGGCGCCCGACTACCTTATGGAAAATGGCCTAGTCCATACATCTTTCTCCGTAGGCAATTTAAAAGTACGCGAGGATGGAGCAATTATTCTCGATGTATCTGGCAGCAATAAGCGTATTGCTGGTAGCACAGTGCTACGTACAGTAACCACAGGCCGAAATGAGGTTGTAAAGTGGAAGAAATATAAGGCAAGCGTGTCCGCAAGCGGAACGTATAAGACCTGTGCGATCGTGACAAATGAACTATATTGCTGGGGAATCAATAGCAATAACAAGAACTTCGATGGTGGGTCTCTTGGCGGGGAAGACTTCAGTGGCCAACTTGGTGATGGCACAACCACTAACTCGCTTGTCCCCGTCAAGGTTGTCCAAGACACAGGTCTACTAAAAGGTAAAGTTGTTGATGACGTTGTGTCAGAGCAATTTCACAATTGTGCACTCGCGCAAGGCTCTGTGTATTGCTGGGGCAAGAACCAATACGGTCAGCTAGGTAACGGGACGAATACCGATAGTACTGTACCGGTCAAAGTGGGTGGCCTGCTAGAGGGCAAAGTAGTAACGGCAATCGGGGGAGCCACTGACGTTGGCTGCGCCATCGCTAATAGCAAGATTTACTGCTGGGGGAGAAACGACAAAGGACAGTTGGGGATCGGCAGCAAGACTAATAAAAATACTCCGACCGAGATATCAACCACTAACTTCGGTACACCCTACACGCCAAGCGTGCTTTCAACATCTGGTAGCCGTGCAAAAAGTATATGCGCTGTCATCAATACAAAAGCCTACTGCTGGGGAGCAAACGAGATCGGTCAGCTTGGTGATAACACGACAAGTGACCAGACTGTGCCCACTAAGGTCTACGACTCGGGCGTACTGTCGGGCAAAAGTATTTTAGCAATTTCACAAGACGGCTATTATGCAGGTGGTCCATACCCTCACGTATGCGTACTCGCAAGCGATCAGAAAGCATACTGTTGGGGCAAGAACAGCTACGGCCAGCTCGGTGACGGAACGAGAACCGATCGAAAAGTCCCCGTCGCAGTGCGGACCAATCCCGGCGATGCGCTGTATGGCAAGACTGTACAGGATATCGTTGTTGGCATCGGGCACAGCTGCGCACTCGCAGACTCAAAGGTCTATTGTTGGGGAGGCAACGGAAACGGCCAGCTCGGTGACGGAACAAACACTAACCGCACCTTACCGGTTTCTATATATATGGGGGGTGATCTTTCGGGCAAAACAATCACCGCAATCGGTGGGGGATCAAACCGAGGATGTGCCGTTGCGGACCTCACTAATTATTGCTGGGGCAAGAACAGCGAGGGACAACTCGGTGACGGAACACAGACAAACCGCAAAGTGCCGACAAAATCCATCTTTCTGGACCCAAAGGCACCGACTTATATTTTCTAACCATTCTTAGTCGGAGGGGCAGGAAATGATTGGCATACTGCTACCACCTCTTTTCGTAACCCAACAAGTAGTTGTGGGTCATCGCGGCCGAGTATTGCCTGCTTCATCCATTCTGCAATCTGTTCCATGTGCCGCTCGGTCAGTCCTCGAGTAGTAAGGGCAGGCGTCCCTAGGCGAATTCCGCTTGGCCGAAACATAGGTAGCGGGTCATCAGGCACCGCATTTGCATTCAACGTTAATCCTATCTTGTCCAAAGCTATTTCGGCAGCCTTTCCGTCAATCCCAAAGCTTTTATAGACATCGGCGAGGAGCAAATGATTGCTAGTACCTCCCGTAACGAGCTGAAATCCACGCTTCTGGAGTTCTTCGGCTAGCACATTGGCGTTGCGCACGACTTGCGCTGCATACTCACGAAACTCAGGCTGCATTGCCTCGCCGAACGCTACTGCTTTAGCCG
>CAZLLY010000107.1:0-2940 GCA_964560755.1 uncultured Candidatus Saccharibacteria bacterium
CCAGCGTTCACATGGGCAGCCGCCTTGCTGCGTGCCGTGCTGAATGATGTCGTCGTGGACCACGCACCAATCGTGCCGTTGCTGGAGTCGATTTGTGCATACCGTACCACCGTCGATGCGCCAGTGCCGCTGCCTAGCATATACAAGTAGCCGTTCCAGGCAGTGGCTGCGTGGCCGGCTGTAGCCGCCGGCAGACTGGTAGTGGTCTGCCAGGTGCCAAGCGTACCATTGGTATTGATGAGTGCATATTGCACGGTCGTTTGCGCCGACCCGCCAGAATTATACCCGCCGAGCAAGTAGACGTAGCCATTATAGACAGCGACGCCAGCTGCTGCCGTGGCGCTATTCAGTGTCGTAGTGGTGCTCCAACCGCCAGTCGTCCCCGAAGCATTGAGTGACGCATAGTAGGTGGTAGTTGTGCCATTCGTCCCACTCGTCGCACCGCCCAGCGAATAGATACGGCTATTGTAAGCGAACGTCATAGTATATTCACGAGAGGTCGATAGCGAGGTAGTGGTCGCCCACGCCGCCGGCGTGCCGGCCTCGTCGATTTTGGCGTACCCTGTATCGCTGAGATAGTTACTGCCGCCATCATGGCCGCCAAAATAGTAGGCGTAGCCACCCACAAGTACAAACCCATGCCCATGGCGACCAGTAGCCATGGTAGCGCTCGACCGCCAGGGGCCGATATCACCATGAGCATAAATCGGCGCATAGAGTATGCCGGTGAGGTTGTTGATACCGCCTGAAAGATACAGGTAGCCGCCATAGGCCTGGTAGCCAAATCCATAGACACCCGTCGGTGTTTGCACGGATAACGTACGCCACGAGCCGATGTCACCGCTACTGCCCAGTTTGGCGATTTGGGTGTCGCTATAGTTTGTACTGCCATTCAGCGTGCCAGCAGATAAGTACATGTTGCCGTTATATATAGCAACACCTGGGTCTTTGCGAGCGTTCGTAAAGGTATTGGCGCTGGTTGTCCAGGCACCCACATCGCCATTTGCCAGGATTGGTGCGTATTGCAAGGTGTTAGTCATTGTCGCCGAGCTATTACCACAGTTGCTGGCCACCGTGCCAGTGGCGCCGCCGACGGCATACAGATAGCCGCCATAGGCAGTCGCAGCGAAGCGGCAGACGGCCGACGCCATGGTAGTACTGGCGGTTTGCCAGCTCCCTAACGTGCCATTGCTGTTAATATCCGCATACAGCACGGTATCGAGTGCAGCCGTGCCACTGGTGTAACCGCCATACACATACAGTTTGCCGTTATATGGTACGACTGCCGAGTAGGCTCTGCTCAGAGGTAGGCTGGTCGTGGTGTTCCAGGCACCGACAGTACCATTGCCATTGATAGGCGCATACGTCACCTCGCTACTGCGGCTGCTGGCGTCGAGCCCGCCGACATAATACACATAGCCGTTGTATTCTGCCGCGCCACCCATGCCACGAGCAGTCCAGCTACCACTGGCGGTTGATGCCCAAGTGCCGATACTGCCGCCAGCCAGACCCCTGCGGGTAATCTGCCCATCGACGCTATAGTCAATGTTGTCTTCGTTGTTACCCGCAGCAAAATCATTACTGCTCGTCACCACCACACTCGGGTCGATGGAGAGCGGATAGTGCAAATCCTTGAGCTTTTCTGCCGTGACGGTCAGCGTGTTGCCATTGAGGCTAAAGTGAGCTGGAGCGTCGGCTTGCTTACCACCCTTTTCGATAATGACTGGCGCTGGCAACACAAATAGCAGGTGGTCTTTGGCGGTCGTCTTGCGGGCACTCAGGATTTTCTCTTTGTCATCAGTGCCGGCCATGTCGCCGAACAGCATGGGGTTGGGCGAATAAATGCCGAGTGAACCATCGCTGCCAATCCTGGCCGTCAGCTCCTCGGGTAGGTCGAGGGTGTAGCGAAATTCCATCGTGTCACTGATATACCTATCGAGGATAATGTCTTCTTTCAGCCCATTGTTTTTCAGCGTGTAGACAGCTTGTGTGCTCCGCCCCAGCGGAAACACCAGATGGCCATCGACCATCTTGCCGGTCGCAGCGCCGGTTTGCGGCGTGAGGGTAAAGTGCAACTTGGTGTTGGTGTCGGTGTAGGTCACGCCCTGGCGGTAGTCCGTCGGGACGGACAGGCTGTAAGTGCTAGTGTGGCCATCTTTACCCGAGGCGGCACCAAGCTGGGCGCGCATGGCCGCCAGTGTGCCTGGTGATGTGGGGTTCGTACTATCCGGTAGTGCATTAAAGCGATAGGCAGAGGTTTCGACACTATATGTTAGCTGCTGGGCCAACACAGGATTCACCTTGCCGACCAGTTGTTTGACTTCGTGTGACAGTTCATAGCTATGCGAAGACATTATTTGCTGTAATAATGGCAACGTAGTGCCAGCGACAACCAAGAGTGCGGCCGCAATATTGGCGGTACGCCATTTCCAGGTGTAGCGTGTATCATTACGCTGCCACCAGGATGTTAGGGATTGTTTGTGGTGACGTATCCGTGGATAACTTCGTGCTATTCGTGGGTGACGACGCAGAAACACAAATAGGCGCTGCCGCAGCTTCACGGTGTCGCTTTCCAATCAGTGAGATACGGATGGTCCATCAGGTTGCGCAGCGCCGTCCGCTCAGCTTCCGTACCATTGGAGCCATGAATCGCACCCCACGTACCAGACGAAAACCACAGTGCACCGCGTAGTTTCGGTAGGGCCTGGGCCTCTGCCGCAATACTCGATATCCAGGCGGCGCGGCGGGAGTCGCCGGTCAAGGCACCGAATTCACCCAAGAGACGCGGCTTGTTGACCGCACCGGCACCGAACAATCCGCCATCAATCGCGTTATACATTGGGCTAACGATTTGCGTAAACGACCGCCAGTTGCTGCCGGAATTGTTGTACGGATCCCACATAATCACATCGACCCAGTTGTCGCCCGGATACATCTGCC
>CAZLLY010000108.1:0-2790 GCA_964560755.1 uncultured Candidatus Saccharibacteria bacterium
ATCGTGTTCAGCAATCGGCGCCGCGGCCTTATTACTATGATAAAAGCTAATCATACAGTCTATAGTAATGTATTCTCCTCTGGGGCGCTATAGCTGGTATACTAAAGTATATGAAAGTTACTCACCCGTCACACCCATTACGCATCTTTTGGGTTTCGGCGCTACTCACCTTGGGGCTTGCTAGCTTCGTAGTATCACAGCTTGGCGCTTCGTGGTTGTGGATTTTTACTATACTAGTTATCCTTGAGGTCACGTTTAGCTTTGACAATGCCGTTATCAACAGCAAGGTGCTCGCAAAAATGTCACCACGTTGGCAAATGGTATTTTTAACTCTGGGTATATTTATAGCCGTATTTCTTGTCCGATTTCTTTTCCCAATCCTCATTGTCATGATTGCCTCAGGCAATGGCTTCGAAACAGTACTTAATATGGCGCTGTATAAACCAGATGATTACAGTCAGACTCTCCACCATGCCGCGCCCATGATTGATGCATTTGGCGGATCATTCCTTATTATGATTGGTGTCAGTTATTTTATGGATCGACATAAAGATATCCACTGGCTCGGGAAGATCGAGCGCACTCTTGCGGCTGCCGGCCGCTACGAAAACCTTAAAGCATTTGTCATGCTTGCAACTGCTCTCGTACTCTATGTGACTGTCGACCATAGTTACCGAATGACTGTACTCATCGCATGTATTATCGGAATTATTCTCCACATGGGATTACAAGTGTTTGGCGCCTTTTTTGAGTCGAAGCAATCAAACGCTGCCCATCTGGTGGGCATGGCGGCATTTGTATCATTTCTATACCTTGAGGTTCTTGATGCCTCCTTCTCGCTTGATGGAGTAATTGGTGCTTTTGCTATTACCGATAACGTACTGTTGATTATTGCCGGTCTCGGCGCTGGCGCATTCTGGGTGCGGTCTCTTACCATCTACTTATTGCGTTCTGGTACGCTTGGTAGATATCGTTATCTTGAGCATGGGGCACACTGGGCGATTTTGGCGCTCGGCATAGTAATGTTCGCGAAGCTCTACCATATTGAGCCACCAGAGTGGATGACCGGATCACTCGGACTTGTCTTTATTGTGACGGCAATTGTTAGTAGCGTGCTTGAGCGCCGCCGAAAATCTACTGAGCTCGAAGTCGAATAATTCCGAGGCTGGCCTGCGACTGTACGGTAAGATGATGTTGCCGTGCCCATTCATTCGTTGCCCGAGCCGCACCGGGTAATGCCTCGCTTGCGTAATCATCGACTAGTATGGTAGCTTCAGGTGCCAGCCGAGGCGTCACCACCCGGAACGAATCTTTGATCGACTCATAATAGTCACCGTCAAGAAACGCAAACATCACCGTGGCGGGAATATCGTGGGTTGTTAGGTCGCTAAACCAGCCTTTATGAATCACCGGCAACTTCAGGCTGGCTTTTTTAAAGTTTTCAACAAATGTTTTGCGCGGCGCCAATAATTCTCCCTTCACAAACTGATCACCCGCCGCACTTATGTCTTCGTTGGTTTTTTCTGGTAGTCCAGCAAACGAATCATATACGTGAAACTCTCCCAAAAAATTATAAGCATTAAGCAACCTGCGTATAAAAAGTGATGTCGTACCGGTATAGCAGCCCAGCTCAGCCACGTTGCCTAAGATACCTTTTTTGAGTAATATCTCGAGCTCGGTCAATATAACTCGTAGCTCTCTGAGTTCGACTTGGTCGCTAATAATCGGATATTTTTTAAGCAGTTGATCGGTTATCATTCTGTGCCGATTGTAACATGGACGCTGCTATACTATAACTATGGACGCACTTGAATCGCTACTTGGTGGGTCAAACTCAAATAGCTCACTATTTAACCCAGCTGAGATTTTTGCACCACTCATGCCGTTTGTTATTATAATTAGTGTTGTTTCGGTGATCATTGCAATACTGTACGTTATAAACCTTGTCACAACTTTTCGCTCGCATCGAGCGACCATTGAAACCCGCGATATTTTGCGCGAAATGAATGAGCGAGATAAAGCGCAGTTACCATCGACCGAATCAAATGCTTAATAACGCACCCTGACTGACTCCAGCGCATAAGGGTCTCTCCGCAACCAGTCTAACTACCTACTCAATTTAGAAGAAATTTTAAGGACAAGATCATTATAATTTAATTGCTCTAAATTAGTAGTGTCGTATTGCCACGATTCGCCGCCTATATCAAGCGGTTCAGCCAACCAGCGACCCGCCTCTAGTTTTTCTTTATATCGCTCATATGTAAGGTATGCGAAATGAACGGGATGTGTCTTGTTGCTCTTCAAAGGATCTATCATACGATCCCGGTACCGCCGTAATAAAACTTCTTTTTCAGCGGATACAATTATCTGAAAAGGTTCAAAATTAAAGTCCTTTAGTAGAGAAAGCCTTTGGATTGCCCTCTCAGACTCAAAGCTACTTTCCACGATTAACGACTGCCCGGCTTTGAGCATATTTGATATAATCAACCACATCAACTCGTAACTTGTTTGCCTGTGAATCCCAGACCATTCTTTAGGCTCCAGTCTCAGATTGTCAAACAATGTTTCACTTATATCATCGCGGCTGAATAAGGGAAGCTTAAACTCTTTTGCAAGATTCGCTGATAGATGCGTTTTACCAGCAGCTGGTAATCCAGAAACAATTATAAGGATTGGTCGAGGCTCCATAACGTTAGTGTAGCATAAAGCATTCAAAACAAGAATCATGATGGGCGTGGCTCGGGGAGAAGGTTTCGAACCCCCACTTCTTGCTTCAAAGGCAAGCGACTT
>CAZLLY010000109.1:0-2786 GCA_964560755.1 uncultured Candidatus Saccharibacteria bacterium
GGAGCACCATGTGAACCATAAAATCGGGATAAGTTGAGCGTAGTCTAGTCGTGGCAACTATCACCGCTTCTTGTAAGCCGCGTTCGATATAGTCATATGTCATCGACTCTTGATCATAACTGATAAAATCATCAATCTTATGTCGCATCATCCGCATCTGTGTCAACTGCTGGTGTTGAGGAGCGCACACAAGTACCATTGGCTCCCTGCCAATATGTTCAGCCTGGAATGATTGCATATTACTTCTCTCGACAACAAGCGCAATGTCTAGATTACGATCTACAATACGATCTTGTAAGAATCGCGAGTTATTGACGACAAGTGAAATTTCAGCCGATTCCTCCAATCGCTCTAGGGCATCCATATGCGCAGAAATCGTTGCAGCAATACTATCGATCATACCAATACGAACTTCAGGCTTTTTATTGGTAATAACTGCCAGACTTTTCTTTAGTGTCTCTATTGCTTCGAGTTGTGATGTACCAACCTCGTATGCGAGTAGACCGGCTCGTGTCATCTTGAGTGGTCGTTCGCCCTTCACGACCAGCTCAGCTTGAAGTTCTGACTCAAGTTTTGAGATTGCCATCGTTAGCGCTGGTTGCGATATGCGCAACTCACGACTGGCTTTTGTATACGATCCTGCATCGACAACTTTTATGAATTTTGACAATCTGTCGTCCATCCCAAAAGTATAACAAATTTTTATAATTATTGCAAATGTAGTATTTTATTTTAATACTGTTTTTCTAACTCGATTGATTTTCGGATATAGCAGTCCTACTATTCCAACAGTTTTCTTCAGATACGTCGCGGCTGCCAATAGACCCACTAGTGAGTGCTCTTCAGGCTGTGCAGTTACGATAGAGTAGGTTCTGCCCCAACCATACCATCCGTGCGAGTCACTACTTGCGGCTCGTGCTAGCCCATATGTATCTGCCCAGCGCTCGGCATCTACGCCTCTGTTTTGAAACACTGCCCTACCGTTGCACGTTTCAATGATATCCACCTGTTTTATTATCTGTGACAGTCCGTTTTCAGAAATCCCACTTCTTACTGTCTCGAACGGATGAGGGATGTAGACAAGTCCACCTTGTGCGCGAATTGCTGCAACTGTTCTTGGTAGCGTCATCCCATTTTTAATGGATTCCTGCAGATATAGGCCGATAATTTCACCATCGGTCGTCTTTATCTCCTCGCCGACAATGATATTTTTTCCAAATTTCCCCAGCTTTTTCTGAATATTTTTTGCATGATCTACCGTGCCATGATCTGTAATCGCAATATAATCTAAGCCGCTCGACTCTATCATGTTGCGGTAATTCTCTAGTGTAAGCCCGCCGTCATATGAGCCATAGGAGTGTGTATGTAAGTCTACTTTGTAGCTCAACGAATACTCCGCGTAACCGAAATAACCCTCTGTAACATCGTAAACGATACTGCGACAGCGAGAAAGACCATCAACCACGGTAATATTTGCATGCCTAGCGCGAGCCCGACAATAATGGCAGAAATACGCACTTCATACGGCATAAATCCACCCTTCAAAATTCTGTTTAGCTTGTCGTATGAAAATTCGTGCCCATATGTCGCGATAATGGCCTCACCCTTTGCTTTTACAAAAGGTGTTATGAGTGAAGCACCACAGGCTACTATAGTTGCGAGCAGTACCCATGGTTCTTGGTCTGTTACCGCAAACAGATATAAAATGCCGCAGTATAGTATCAATTCTTTGATGCGGTCGGTAACGGTATCCAGGAAACCACCCCTATCACTCACCTTACCTTGCAGCCGTGCCATTTCTCCGTCTAGAGTGTCGAATAAGCCAAAAACAACAAGGAGAAGTGCCGCCCAAACCAGATGGTCGGTCGCAATTAGTAACGCAATCGGAACATGCATAACTAATGCTGCAATCGTAACGTCGTTTGGGTGTATATAACCACGACTTATTTTGTGCAGTCCGACAGCCAATAGGTGCATCGCCCTTCTAACCTGTTTTTCAATAATCGATAGTGGCTGCTTCATTTTTCTCATTTTCTCCTGTGACTTTTAGTATACCCGACTACCTCGCCAACGACTATCCGTGACGTCTTTTTTGGGTTTTCTGTACGATCGCTTTTTCTGCTTCTTTGTATGATTCGTTTATTACCCGACCTACCCTCTCGATAAAACCTGCTATGCTACTTGGTTGTTTTTTGCCGCTAGGAGTTGCAAGGACCAATTTTTGGATCTGCGTAACAGGCGCGCCATCTGTATTTAGCATAACGACCAATGCGTCAGTAACGAGATGCCCTCTAACCATAAAATATGGCAGCATCGCTACCCCCGTTCCAGAAATAACCATACGGCAAATAACCTCTGGGCTTGATGACTGTAACCGAGTGTCGACCGATATACCCCGGCTCGCTAGACCGTCTACAATCAGATCATAGGTTTTTGATTGCTGGTCATAGCAAATAAAATCGGTAAGTACACCCCGTTCGAGTTCGCCCTGTTTCTCTGCTACCATTTGCGGCGATGATACCAGTACCATCAGTTCATCACCAAGGTGTGATTCGCTCACCGTAGGCTGCTTTTTATCCGCAATAACTACTGCGCAGTCTAATCTACGCTCTGCAACTGCTGTGCGTAAATACCGAGAATTATTCACAATGATAGAGACGTCGGCATCATTCTTTAGGTCTGACAATGGTTCTGTATATGCAGATAATATCGCGGCGACACTATCGATCATACCGATATGCGCTTCTGGCCTGCTTTCGGTGATTGTGTTTAGATCTGTGCGTAAT
>CAZLLY010000110.1:0-2731 GCA_964560755.1 uncultured Candidatus Saccharibacteria bacterium
CGACTTCTTGAATCGGAAGCATCGAATCATTGGTAGCGTCATAGTCGATACCGAGGCGCTTGGCTTCTGCTTTTTTGGCAGCTTTTAGTGTATTCGCCTCATCGGTTAGTTTGTCGGTTATTTGCTGGACGCTAGCGTTGTACATAAAACCTCGGTCAATGATAGGCTGCGCCCGAACGATATATCGGCCACCAAGACCTTCCTGGCCAAAATTTTGTAGGCTTTGTGCCGTACCCGCTAAGATACAGAGGATCAAAACTATGCCAGAAAACATAACTGCGACGATGCTCGTAATAATGCCGGTTCGCACACGGTGAGCGCGTAGTTTAGCGCCTGCTAGTTTTATACCGTCAAATGGTCGCATCATAGTTGAACCCTCACTTTCTTGGGGACAGTGGCCGGTGCTTTAGGCGGTTGTTCGGGTGGAACGGGGCGGCTAATATTACCGCTTACGATTTTGCCGTCACTCATGTGTACCGATCGATCGGCGAGCGAGGCGAGAGCGGTGTCATGCGTTACGACGATAACCGTTGTCCCCTGTTCGTCACGGATTTTTTTGAACAGTTCAAATATTGCTGTCGCATTTGCATGGTCTAGGTTACCTGTTGGCTCATCGGCGAGCAAAATCGACGGTTGGTTTTGCAGGGCACGGGCAATAGCGGCTCGTTGCATTTGACCGCCAGAAAGTTCTTTGGGGAAATGCCGCAGCCGGTCGCCTAGACCGACGACTTCGGCCAACTCTTTGCTCTTACCGCGGCGAGCCTGCGGGCTCGTTCGGGCGAACATTGCCGGTACCTCGATGTTTGATTGCAACCGCAAAAATGGCTGAAGGTAGAAGAATTGAAAGACAAAACCGATCGTACGATTGCGGAATTTTGAAAGTTTGCCGTCGCTGAGGTGTTTCAAATTTTGTCCACCAACAGTGATATCGCCGGCCGATGGTTTATCGAGCCCACCTATGAGCTGAAGCAGCGTACTTTTGCCACTTCCACTCGTCCCCGTGATGGCGACAAACTCACTTTTATACACAGAAAAATCAATATCATGTAAGGCGTCGACACTGGTTTTACCCATTTTGTATTTTTTATTAACGCCCTCAACTCGGACGATGACTTCTTGGCTCTTTGGTGTATATTTACTGGCTTCTCGGGATTTTTTTGCCGCAAGCTGCAACTCTCGTAACGCAGCCTGAACATCGCCGTCAGATGCACGTAGCAGTTGATCGGCTAAAGTTTGTTTTGTGTCCACGTGCCCTCCCGCTTATGGTAATACCTGTAGTATAGGTGATATGTGAGTAAGAACAAATAGGTTTTATGTTGCAAAAATGATCTAGAATTTTTGGCAATGCTTAGACTCGAACAAGCTCAACTGTATCTGCAGATAAAACAAGTCTCCAACCGTTCATAACATCGACACGGCTGCCATTACGACCGACTTTTGCCGCTACAACTAGCCTCTCGAGGAGTCTACGGTTTATTTCTACCTCCACAGCACGACACCGCAGCCATGATGCCATCACTTCCCTCGCGACTACGTGTGGTAAGCCGATAAAACTTCCCCTGTTCAGCTGGTGCATTGACGGTTGCACGTGCAGATAATTTGCAATGATTTCATCTATCTCAGCGCTGAGCTCTGCGGCACGTTTCGAGCGTTTCAACAGCATCGAGCGATGCGTCTTTGCCATGTTGGCTACGTAGTTTTTGCGCAAATAGTTACGCATAATTGCCTCGTTGGCATTAGTGCTATCTTCTCTCCAGATGAGGCCATTTGACTGAGCATAGCGAAGTACCTCTTTTTTCGAAACAGCGAGAAGTGGGCGCTGCACCTGGTAGCGAGATTGCAACGAATGCAATCCCCTGCCGCCCGTTCCACGGAGCATATTCAGCAATATTGTTTCGACGACATCGTCTTCATGATGCGCCGTTATGACTGCCTGCGCACCGCTTGCCTGCCGTGTACGGTGCAAAAAATCGTATCGAGCCTTCCGCGCCGTGGTCTCACTCGCGCCCTCGCCCAAAGCCGCTCGTTCATATATAAATGGCAATCCGTAGTGCCGGGCTAGCTGCTGTACAAGTCGCCTATCTTCGGCAGAATCAGGTCGAATACCGTGGTCAAAATGAGCTACAATCAGCCGCACAGGCGTACCCGATATTTCCGACGCTACCTTGGGTTTTTTGTATGTTTGTACCAGTTGGTGAAGCAACGCGACAGAGTCTACCCCGCCACTTACCGCCACGATATAGGTTCCCTTTGGCAGATTAAGCATTTGCATGATACACCTATTGTAACAACGAAGTCTGAAATGTCATGCGACCAACAGATATATTGCAGTCCAACACCTGGGGCTACTGTATACTACATGCATGAGAACGGTCATTTGTGCCACTACTAACGATCATAAATTTGGCATAGGAAAAGCCACACTGCACGCCTATGATATTTCGCTGGTTCAAAAGCTGATAGATATCGACGAGATACAGGGTGAAGACGCCGACCTCATCATCCGAGATAAGGTACATAAGGCGTATAACGAAGTAGGCGAACCTGTTGTCGTGACAGATGACACCTGGGATATTGTGGCGTTGAATGGGTTCCCGGGGCCATATATGAAATCGGTTAATCATTGGTTTGCACCCCAAGATTTTATCGACCTGATGGCGCATAAGTCTGACCGCCGTATATTTTTGCATCAGTTTTTAGCCTACTTCGACGGAAAGGACATCACCGTGTT
>CAZLLY010000111.1:0-2572 GCA_964560755.1 uncultured Candidatus Saccharibacteria bacterium
CCCACAAGATGGCCGAAGCCAACCGCGCATTTGCGCACTTTGCCCGCGGGTAATCTGCATAAAATTTACAAAAAACCGCTAGATCTAGCGGTTTTTTGTTGCACAAGCATAATAAATACGCTACACTGAGCGCAAATGGGATACCAAATAAACATGAAGACGAACGACTAACATGACGGTAGAGCAGTCGCATGTACTATGCGACTCGGCCCCTATGACCCACCTGCCTCCAGCTGAGGCCTGGAATAATCCCAAGAGATGGTTACGCTTCGAGAACGGTGAAGCAGTAGGCATTAACCCTGACGCAATACTTCTCACTTTACCTAGAGATGATCGTAAATTTATCATTGGTCACGAAGCCGTTGCGATGGTCCGCGGGCTATTTAGAAAAGATTATATATGGACGTATAATCCAGGCGACCCTCTCGCCGCTCCAGATATTCATCATTGGTATAATCCTGCTCGAGATTACGAACCTTCTCTATATAACGGCGACACTCTTCCTAGGGAATTTCGCAATTTACCATCAAATTTAGCCTACATCCAGCGCATGTTTCATAACACCATCCATAATGTTGCATTACCTCCGGAGCTGCCAAGCCTCAATGACATGCAGCAACAGGTGGACAATTATCGGCTTGCGCACCAAATATTCTCTCATCTCATCGAAAGCGCAAAAAGTGCGATTGGAAAACGAGCCCTATTTAGTATGCGTCGCGATACACTGACACAGCGTCCGGACATGAGTGCTAATGCCAATTATGATGAGATCGGAGAGCAGATTTTACAAGGTATGTTTGAAAAGAGTTTTCGTGGGTATCGCGAGGCTCTTATGCGTGCACAGGAAGCAAAAGATGCTCATAGTCACATCCCAGAGTTAGATGTTATTCCCCTCAAAAAAAGTCCTTCTCCAGATCATGTCATAAGACAACTTGGTAAAGTATCGACCATTCTTAAACCATACCAAAATTACGTTGGCGAACTTCTTGTTGCATAGTTGTTGCGGGATTTGGTAAATTGTGATTTATTGTATATTTATAGATGACAGTAAAAAGTACACGATTCCTAGAGTTACCTAATGAGGCCGACTATCAACGAGCCTTCACTGAGGTCGACAGGCTCCTCGCTTCTGATGGAATTACAGAAGGAGCTAACACTCTTGAGAGGATTTTATACACAGACTCTAATGTCGACTACTATCTAATGGTTGCTGAACATATTGGATTGGTAATCCAGCCACCCGAAGATAACAGTGAAGATAATGTAGGCACACCTTTTGCACTTGGCTCAACAATCGGACTAATGACTGCGACACGAGCCCATCGCATGATCATACGTGAGCCACGGCAAATATACGATGCGCTTGGAATAACTGAAAATGACTCCGAAGGTGATTTCGAAAGTATTATGGCTGATAAAACGCTAATTCTGCGACTTGGCAAGGAGGGAATTGCTCTATGCAGCGATACGGCTTCGTTTGCTATGGGTCGTTGGCTCAGGCAGTTAGTTCACCCCGAAGACGCAGGCGCATTTCAGACGGCGGTGGGACTTACTCTTCGTGGGGCACAAATCCTCCACAATACCGCACTTGATCGAGCCAGAATGCAGAATGATCTTACAAAGAGCGACACTGATTGGGATGACGCTCTTGATAAACTGCTCCATGAAGAGTCATAGGGGCTCTTGAGATCAATGGAACAGCTGCAAGCTCTTATGAACCTAGAGTTTGCAGGGCGGCAGCGCTAGGAGCTTTTGGATGTAGTGGGGCTTGGAAATGATACTATAGCAAGTTGTCCGACCTCGAAGGCCGATAGTTCATTTTGCGTAGCCACGAATATTGATAAATGGCCTGAACTCAAAAGGCTAATGCTTGCATGAGAATGAACTGGCGCGTTACCATACTCTCTATGAGCCTACGAAGATGTCCTTACCCCACTGAAAATGACTACACAGATGCGGCAAATATACTATACTCTGAAGTTTCCGCTGCTCGAGGCATCATACCTTACGCGGAAAAAAGGTGTTCGGATGTTCTTGCAAGAGAAAGGCACTATGTAGAGATAGCCCGCCGAGTCGGCTCACGCATTGCCTTTGACCTTTCGAATGATGTTGCAGAAATGCCAAGTGCGGCCAACTCGTTTGTGGCGGGCAGTTTGACGGGGCTTGATCTTGGAGGGCTTGCCCACGAGCTAAGCGTGACTGATCTCTCAGCTGTATTTAAAAAAATTTTTGATGAAGGTAATGATCAGCATCATCTGCGTCTTCCTGTGGGTCAAATCATTGCAATTGGTAATGTAGGTGTAGATCTATGCGGCAATCCAGCAAGCCATTTAATTGCAAGTTTTGCCGCAGACTTTGGTGCGCGCAGACATATATTCAGCGCCGGGGTTGGGATTACGCTAGAGGGCCTTCGCGAACTGACGGTTGAGAGCCTGCCGATCAGTTACAATACCGCAGCAGTCAGTAAGCAGCAATAAAAATGACGTTACCATAGATTTCCTAGCCTTATATGCGAAGATTTGTTATAATTAGCATAAAGCGCTATTTTTTATGGCAAAAAATTTATAAAGTA
>CAZLLY010000112.1:0-2552 GCA_964560755.1 uncultured Candidatus Saccharibacteria bacterium
GGCCGATGAGCGGCGTGGGATCAGCGACGGCCCGGAGGCCATCGCCATCGTCCTCGTCGACCGGGGGCACCTTCGGCTTGTCCGGCGGATTCGGGGTGCTGTTGCAGCCCAACTCCGCCTTCTCTGCCTTGGTCAGCTCCCGGATGAAGGCCCAGTCGGACCAGTCACCGAGCACCTCGTCGCCGAGGACCCAGTCGCCGCGCGATGCCATGCCGTTCCACACCCACACGTAGGGGGTGGTACCGGTCTGGGTGCGACCCCAGAGGCCATCACAGTTGTAGCCCTGGTCCTGGATGATCCGGACCTGCGCCGGCGGCTGGTCAGAGCGGCAGCCAGCGGCCAACCACTCGTCGTTCGACAGCTCGCGGAACTTGGTCCAGTCCGTCTGGTCCTCGATCTTGGGTTCGACGCCATCGAACGTCCAGGCGCCGTCCTTCCACTCGGGGTAGTAGACCTCGTTCCAAGTGCGACGATAGGCACCATCGCACTCGAGCTTCTGGTCGGACTTGGGTTCGACCTTGGGTTCCGGCGGGGCGACCGTGCAGTCGTCGGCAGCCTTGATCTCGACGGTTGTCGAGATGGTCAGCTTGTCCTTGGACAGCTTCCACCCTTCCGGCACATTGCGCCAGTCCGACCCTTCCGGATCGGCCAGGAATGCAACCACCGTGTAGGTGCCGGGATCGAGGTTGGTCGGCTCGACCAGGTTGTCCTCGTCGTCGTACACCTTGACCACGCCGACACCCTCGGGCTTGGTGACTGCGATCGAGCCGCCCTTGTAGGTGGCCAGACCGCCGTCGCCCGGGGTGCAGACCTGATCGGTGATGGTCAGGGTCGGAGCGGTGACATCCGGACGGCAGTTGGTCGAGACGGTGATCGTCGTGACCTCGCTCACCGGCTTGCCAAGGTACAGATCGGCCTCAGTCCCGGCCCGGACGGCGTACCGGATGACATGGTCACCCGAATCCTCCGGGAACGTGAACGTCTTGCTGGCCAAGCGATGGTTCGGATTCGCACCGGTATTGTTCACCACGGGGCCGTACGGACCAGTGGTGTCCGGCGTACCGATCACGGCGTCGCTGTCCACGCGGTACGAGACCGGGTAGACCCACGGGCTGTGGTTGACGAGCGTGATCGTCGCCGCGCCGCACACCTGGGTGTGGCTGGTCTCGATGTAGAACTCACATTGAGACCGATTGGCGTCCTTCACCGTCTCGGAGCCCGGAACCTTGACCCAGTCGGACCAGTCGCCCGGAACCCACTTGCGACCTTCGAGGTCCCAGACGTAGCCCCGCGAACGGGTCTCCTTCCAGGACGTCACCGTCAGGGCCGAACAGTTCGGCTGGTCGGTGAAGTCTCGCTTCTCCGTGTCATCCTTTGGCTTGCCAGGAGCGCACTTGGCGAAGTACTGGCTGTCATCGTACGGGGTGACCTTCCAGTTGCCCCACTCGATCTTGCCAGACAGCACCCACTTGCGACCTTCGAGGTCCCACTTGTAGGACTCCAGACCCTCGCGAGTCACGAAGCCGGCAACGCCAGAGAAGCCGTATGTCTTCAGGTCGCACGACTCCTCGGAGTCGGTGTGCGCCTTGGCGGGCGGCTGCTCGGTCTTGCACTGCTTCGCGAACTCCTCGTCCGTCATCTTGACGGTACGAGTGTCCTTGTCCTCGGTCACCTCGTCGACGACCCAGTCTCCCCGGGTCTTCGTCCCGTTCCAGACCCACACGTAGGTGGTCTTGGTCCGGGTGCGGGTTTGCGTCACCGTCGTGTTCTCACACGTCGGCTGCTCGTTGGACCAGTCGGACCACTCGCCGTACTTCGGCCCGGGATTGTCGCCAGCGCACTTCGAGAAGAACTCGTTGTCGCTGTAGGGCGTGTACTTCCAGTCGCCCCATTTGACATCGTCGCCGAGCACCCAGCTGGATCCGTTCCAGACGTAGGCCTGAGTGCCGGTGCGGTCACGTTCGCCACCGAGCTTGCCGCTCGGCATGGCGAGGGTGCACGACTCCTCGTGATCGGTGACGGTCTTGGGATCAGGCTGTGCAGGCTTGCACTTGTCCCAATTCCAGCCCTCGACGCGGGTGTCCCCGCCGACCACGTAGTTGTCGTCGAAGATGATCTTGAAGGCGATCCAGGGGCCGTTCGACCCCGAGAAGGTGTGGGTCTTCGTGAAGGACGCGCTGCCGGACGCGCCGGAAACGTTCTTCTCGAAGTCCCACCCGGATGTGGACGTACCGCCGCTGTAGAGACCGGACTTGGTGTAGAGCTTGCCGGACGACGTGCCGTTGGACCACCCCACGGTGTAGGTGGCCTTCATCGAGTTGCCGTCGACACAGTCGGTCGCCGACACCTTGATGTTGCCCTGATGGGCAGATGCGGTGGTGGCCGGGGCGATGACCCCGAGCACCGTCAGGACCAGCGCACAGGCCAGTCCTACCAACTTTCTCACTTTGTCCCCTTCCGTGGGAGTGATTGCCACGAGACTACCCCGTGGACTTTCCGCTGTTCGAAAACGACGAGAAACTTCGGGTGTGTATCATGAATTGAAAATGAAC